>JAFOAB010000364.1 GCA_017382555.1 Clostridia bacterium | reverse complement strand
GTCTCGGCGCCGACATCAAGAAGGTTTACGTTAACCCCGCAGAAAACGTAGCTATTTCGTAATTTAAAGGCATTAAGGATCAATTTCCTTAATGCCTTTTTTGTACGTCGCAGCATTAACCTTCTCATTTGTAGGGGTCGGCGTTTTCAACACCGCTTTGCGGTGGCGCGGCAAGCACGCGCGCTCACCCCTTGCGGGGTTCGACACCTCGACGACCCGCAATATGTTCATAAACATTTAACAATTAATTTTATTTTTCTATTTACTTTTTGGTTATTTTGTACTATAATAAAATTACAAAGAACAAAGGAGTGTGATGCCATAAGACCGAGGCGCGGCGGAACCGCGCAATATAATGAAAGGAGATCTCGTTATGAAGATCACAGTTATCGGAAGACATATGACAGTCGGCGAGGACCAAAAGGAAATGGTTGCAAGGAAGCTTGCAAAATTCGACAAGTTCTTCGGCACGGATGCGGAGGCATACGTTACCTTTGCGTACAAGAGAAAGCTGGAGATCATCGAAATTTCCATAACCTACAACGGAATCCTGTTTAGAAGCGAGGAGGAAGCCCCCACCTTCAGGGATGCGCTCGACGAGGCTGTCGAAAGCCTTGAAAGGCAGATAAGAAAGAATAAGACCCGTCTTGAAAAGCGCTTGCGCCCCGCCGCATTCGATTATGTGGACGCGGACGATATCCACGAGGAGGACGAGGGCGCGTTTGAAATACGCACCAAGACCTTCCCCTTCAAGCCCATGCCTCCCGAGGAAGCAATTATGCAAATGAATCTGCTCGGCCATCAGTTCTTCGTTTTCGCCAATTCGGAGGATAACGATACCACCTGCGTGGTATACCGCCGCAAGGACGGCGCGTACGGTCTGCTGATGCCCGAATAATCAAATATATCAAAGGGCAGTAACACCGAGGTGTTACTGCCCTTTGTCTTCGGTCTGATGTCAACCGACGGTTGACCTTTTGCGCGCTTGATAACACAATACTAATTCTGCGGAATTAAATTTCAATCTGATGTCTTTTTTATAATAAATCTATAAGCAATCGAAAACAGCTTTTCAAGGCAAAGCTGTATTTTGCTCAACAAGAATGAGGCAAGCAAAGAAAGCACGAAGACCAACGGCACAATTATAATATAATACTCTAATCTGTATATTACAAACGGCACTCTTTCTAATAAGATTTGATATAATTTGTTATCAAATATCCAAGAAAGCAGGTATGCCCCAAGGCAAAGCTCGGAAAGTCTTTGAATAAACAGATTTAACTTTGCGGGAGCTCTTTCATAATTCAGATTGATAAAGAACGCAAAAACAAGAACAGTCAAAGCCATGTTAAACAGAGATTGATATTCACTCCAAGCCCCCCAAATAAACACAGAGCCGTATGACCTCCACCAGGAATAGATGCCTGCAAGAAGCGTTACCCCAAGTAAAAGGATCAAATTAAGGAGCCTTTTGATTCGCAGTCCGTATTCTCTCAGGTAACAGCCTATAAAATAATATGTAAGAGGATAAAAGCCAACCCACCATGCGGGAATTATCTTATTTGCCACAATGGCAGAGGAAGGCTGCTTCCACCAAGACAACGAATGCAAATTATATTCATTCACAACCGACGGAAGAGAGGTCAAAACGATGAAGGTTATAACCAAGCAAAGCTTCCATTTTTGAGAAGGTATGTTGTTATACAGAATGTTAAGGAACGGAATAAGCAAGAAAAGTCCTATGTACATTTCTATGTACCACGAATACGGAGCACCCGTAAAATCCAACAGCTTCAAAATGATCACTTTAAACGGCCACAACTGTCGCTGAGCAATCATGGCATAGCCCATACAAGCAAAGCTTGCCAAAACGTATGTTAAAATGATTTTTAAAAGCTTAGAATAGTATTTCCCCGATAATTGCTTTTTACAAAGCAAATATCCGGACAATGTCAAAAACAAAGGGACGCAGTTCATAAAAAGTGCCCGCATAATAGTCATAACAAGCATTCTTTTGCCCATCATAAGCTGTGAATAAAAGCCGTTATTCAACAAAAAATGCACAGAAACGACGAAAAAGAAAGCCAATATCCGTATCAGATCAGCTGCGGGAGTTCGTTTGGAAGAATTCATTTTTTATCCTCTGAAGTAGTATTTAATCTTCTGTTACAGCACCTTCTTGACTAAGGGCAGTTTTTTAAGAAGCATCGCAACCGCAAGTCCAACAGCAAAAACAGAAATTTCAAAGATGATAACGGCAAAAAACGGATGCATAATATCGGAGAGCATTGTAAGCTCCGGCTTCAGCAAACCGATGATCATATCCGAGAGCAGGAATATACCGAAAGTGCACGAGCCTATGTAAGATATGCACCTTTCGGTTTTTCCGCGAAGTTTGATAAATGAAATCAAATAAAAAACGCAAACGCTTTGTATCAGTATGGGGAAATAATTTCGGTTGTCAAAAAAAAGATAGCCGTAATCGGTCCTGAAAACCTCAAAATAAGTTGCAACAACGTTAAGCGCCAGCATAGCAAGAAATCCGAATGAGGCAAAGACGAATCCCCTTTTTGTTTTTTTGATCTCAAACTGCGAAAAATACCTGCCTATCATAAGCAGTAAAATATTTCCCTCGAATAACGGTAATTTCAGCTCGGAGCTGATCGTAGCCAAGGGGATGTAATGGTTTAATATTGGCAAGACCGAAAAATACAATCCCGAAACAACAAAAAACGTATGATAGTCTCTTTTTGTCATAAGAGATGTCATTTTTTGCAAAAAGGGCAGCATCAGCAAAATTCCCAAATACGCATACAAATACCACAATGCGTTTGAAGGGGAATCATAATATATGTCCGAGAAATCCTTCACCACCTTAGAAAAAGAAGGCTCCGGATCCAAATAATACGTATTATATATCGAATAGATCACACCGCACCCAATCAAAGCCGCGAGAATACGTATAATCCTTTGAAAAGACTTTTTCGGAGAATCGATTTTGCCGAGCAGCAGATATCCCGAGATCATGAAAAAAACAGGTACTGCAATTTTTGATACAAAAAAGTATGCAAGCGAAACGAACCACGTTATACTGCCCGGCGCAGTATTAAGGAAAATATCACTGTTTGTATGATTTACAATCACACAAAAGCACGCTATTATTCTCAATATATCCAAAAAGCATTCCCGCGATTTATCAGCCATAACGCCGTCCGTCCTTTTTTATTTGAATTGAACGCAAGTGTGTCGCAAAAATTCGAATTAGCAAGCGTCCGATATGACACGCTCTTTTCTTTTACTTATTTTTTCTGCACATCTCAACAAAATATTCAATTATCGCCGCGCCGTCTACCGTGTCTTCCCTTTTATATTCAAAGCACATTCTTTCGGGATGCCATTGCACTGTGATAATGGGAAGCGAGGTATGCTCTGTCGCCTCAATATATTTACCGTTCCACGTAGCGGTTGCGCACAGTCCCTTGCCGAGCACCTTTACCGCCTGATGATGGGTGCTGTTAACGGAAAAGGTCTCCCCGTAAAGCGAGCTTAGAACGCTGTCGGGCGTAGCGGTAACCAAATGCGCCTTGCCACCCTTGTGTTGCTCTGCCTCCTCGATATTCTGATACAGCGAGCCGCCGAAGTACACGTTCAGGAACTGATGCCCCCTGCAGATGCCCATAATCGGTTTACCGGCATCCAAAAACGCCTTAACCAAGGCAAATTCAACGGCATCGCGCTCCGCATTAATACCCACGGAGCCGTTTATCTCCTCGTTATAATATTTCGGATCGACGTCGGCGCCACCGCAAAGCAGAAGGCCGTCCATATCGTCGCTGTATTCCACGGGCCAAGCGTGTATGCCCTCCGCACCCACACCCGCAAGAGCGGCTATGTAAGAAAGGGGCTCGACGCTTCCGCTTGAAAGAAGTATTTTCACCTTATCCATATCCATCCTCGCAAGCTTACTGCTGTGTGATCTTATAAGGCTCTGCGATTGCGGAATTTACTGCCTTTTTGGCAATCTCAAGATCCGCCGCGCTGACACCGGAGGCGCGCCAAGTAAGCCCGTCGGTCTCTATACCGCACATTGCCTCAAGCATCGTCATTGCCGCCATATATCTTCCCAGATCCTTGGAAAGGTGGAATTTATCTCTTGTAAGCAGGCGCTTTACGACAGTACGCGCGTTCTGCACCGTTGTACCCGTGGGGATAACTATATCGATGCCCTCGACCGTAGCAACACAGCTTTGCGTTGTTGCTGTGAGATTTTCGTACATCTTAAGCTGGTCGCCGCCGTAGGACTGCATTTCCTTGTGCGTGCTGTCGGGCTCCATTACCCAAGCCATATTGAAGGCGATTATCGCCCTATCCCCCGCCGCTTGCTTTACAAGCTTAACGAGCCTACCAAGATTCGCATAGCTTGTGCTTTGGGTATATCTGCTTCCGTCGCCCGTACCGTGCTGAATGCAGATGTAGTCCCAATCGTCCTCCTCGATCGCACGCTGGACAGAATAGCCCTCGGTGGTGGTCCAAGCGCCACCTCTGCTGAGGTAATAGGTGTAGTCCGCTTTTTTGCCTATCATATTTGCATAGTGCTTATTTATGGAGCATCCGCCGATGTAGAGAACACCGAACTTCATCTCCTTAACGCCAAGCTCCTTTGCCATACGGGGAGCGTGGTCGGTGGTATCGACCGCAAAGCTGTTACCGATGAAAAGAACCTTCAGCGGCTTTTGGTCGAGCGCTCTCGTCTGCTCTTCGCCGCAGTTGGCGCACGCCATAGCCTCAACGCCATCCGCAACAAAGGATGCCGCGGTCTTTTCCGCCCATTCGCCCCAGCTGTGTCCCATAGCCTCAATTACCTCCGTATAAATTTCTCCGCACGAGCAGGTAAAGGTCGTCACCCCATCCTCGGTGCAGGTCGCGTTTTTCGTGACCTCCGAAGCGTAAGAATGCACGTGGGCCGTTGTTTCCGCGGGTACGTCGGCACCGCAGGAAATCAAGAAAAATGACATAACCGTGATTAGCGCAAAAGTCAATGCCTTTTTCATAGCAATACCTCAAGCATTTTTATTTTATACGTTTAATTATACATAATATAATTTCATTTTGCAATATTTTACCACAAACTCCGCAAGGCAATGGGTACTTGCTTTTTTTCGGTTTTTATGATAAATTATGTAATAAATTCTCAAGCGAAGGGCGGTGCACTATGTCCGGCAACAAGCTGAAAATGATCGCGTGCATTACGATGCTTATCGACCACGCGGGGCTTCTGCTTTATCCTAACTTGCTGCTTCTGCGCTATATCGGCAGAATTTCCCTGCCGCTGTTTGCTTTTCTTATAGCGGAGGGCTGTCTGCACACGCGCTCCAAGCTGCGCTATTTTTTGAGCATTTTTTCTATGGCGGTCTTATGTCAGCCGGTGTACATTATTGAGGACATCTCCGACGGGAAGCTTTCCTCCATATATCTGAACATCCTATTCACATTTGCGGGCGCTATGCTTGTTTGCTTTGCTTACATAAAATGGAGCGATGCGGCAAAAAACAATTCAAAAATGTCGGTTCTGTATTTCACCTTATTTCTTTGCACGCTCGTTTTTTCCTTTATATGCGCTGTAAAGCTCGGCGAATGGGTAAAGCTCCCCATTCGGTTCGATTACGGCATTGCAGGCATAATTTTGCCTCTGTTCGGCGTTATTTTTACGGATAAGAGACGTCAGCTGCCAACCTTTACGGTTGGTCTTGTCATTTTCAATCTACTGCTATGCGCACAAACGCCGTACATCTGGTTTTCCCTTCTTTCACTTCCCTTCATCGCCGAATACTCCGGCGAGCGCGGAGCGAAAAGCCTAAAAATGTTCTTCTATTTGTTCTATCCACTCCACTTTGCTTGCTTGTATATCATTAAAATACTGTTTTTCTGATATCTAAATATAAAATGCCTTGTGGCACCTGTCGGGCAGGTGTCACAAGGCGTTTTTTATTCGACAATTATGACACCGCTGTCATCCTTCAGAAAATTTCTTACAAGCGGAGTATCGGTAATAACGCAATCAACGTTCTCGATATGCGTAAGATTATACGGTGTAGAGCGCGAAAGCTTCGTTTCGTCAAACAAAAACACTGTTTTTTTCGACTGCTCTATCGCAACCTTGCGTATCTGCGTTTCGGGGAGGGACGGGTCGGTAAGCATACCGCTTGCGTTTATTCCGTGGCAAGAGAAAAACAGAATATCAATATTGAAGCGGCGTATAAAGTCTTCCGCAAAGCTACCGAAGTGCGCAAGCGAGTTTGCAAATATCTCACCGCCCGTACAGTACGTCTTAATTCCCTTTTTTACAAGCACTGTTGCAAGCGGCAAGCCGTTTGTTATAACGGTTATTCCCTTCTTCTCGCCGAGAAAATCCGCCAACTGAAGCGTTGTGGTGGAGGAATCGATAAAAACTATATCGTTTTCGTTTACAAGCTGTGCGGCGGCACGGCAAAGTGCGCGTTTGACATTGGCGTTAACCGTCTTTCTGAAATTAATGGGCGAAACGATATGCTCCGCGTGTATCTTTTTGGCACCGCCGTGGCTGCGCACGATCTGATTGCGCCTTGCAAGCTCCGCAAGATCGCGTCGCACGGTGGGCAAGCTCACAAACAGCTTTTTTGCAAGCTCGGAGGCGGTAACGTACTCCTCCTCGTCCAGAAATTGCAGTATTTTATCGTATCTTTCTTCAATCAGCATCGCATAACCCTCGTGATCGTTTTTGATCGTTTATCTAGTTTATCGCCATTTGTTGACAAGCGTTTTTGATTACTTTATTATAAAACATATATTATATTATGTCAATAAGGAGATAAAGGTATGTTTGACGTTGCCGTGATCGGCGCGGGCGTTATCGGCGGTATGACCGCACGTGCGCTCTCTAAATACGACCTAAGCATCTGCATTCTTGAAAAAGAGAATGACGTAGCAATGGGTGCAACCAAGGCAAACTCCGCTATCGTACACGCGGGCTTTGATGCAAAGGAAAATTCCCTGAAGGCTAAGCTTAACGTTGCAGGCTCCAAGATGATGGAGAACGTTTGCAAGGAGCTTGGCGTACGCTACAAAAACAACGGTTCTCTCGTTATCGGATTTAACGACGAGGACAAGGCTGTGCTTGAGGAGCTTCTCGTGCGCGGTAACGCAAACGGCGTTGAGGGTCTCAAGGTGCTTGACAAGGACGGTGTGAAGGCAGTTGAGCCCGGTCTTTCCGATACCGTTACCTGTGCGCTTTACGCGCCTACCGGTGCTATCGTTTGCCCCTACGATCTTGCCGTTTCCGCAATCGGAAACGCAATGGACAACGGCGCGGAGCTTATGTGCAACTTCGGCGTTACAAGCATCGAAAAGTGTGAAAACGGCTACGTTCTTTCAAACGGCGAGAGCACCGTTGAGGCACGCTTTGTAATCAACTGCGCGGGCATTTACAGCGATGATATCGCAAAGCTTGTCGGCGACGATTCCTTTGAGGTGAACGCACGCCGCGGCGAATACATCCTGCTTGATAAGGAATGCGGCAACCTCGTTTCTCACACCATATTCAGAACCCCCTCCAAGATGGGCAAGGGCATACTCGTTTCCCCCACCGTGGATGGTAACCTCCTCCTCGGTCCTACCTCCGAGGATATCGAGGAAAAGGAAAACAAGAACGTAACCGAGGACGGCTTTGCGCAGATAATTTCCAAGGCAAGGGAAAACATCCCCTACGTGCCGATCGGAAAGAGCATTACCTCCTTCTGCGGTCTTCGCGCTGTTGGAAGCACCGGCGATTTCATCATCAATTCTCCCGCACCCGCATTCATCAATGCCGCGGGTATCGAATCCCCCGGTCTTTCCGCATCCCCCGCAATTGCGCTGTACATCATCGACCTTTTGAAGGAGCAGGGTCTCACCCTTACCGAAAAGGAAGACTACGAGCCCACCAGAAGATCGATGCATCACTTCCGCGATGCATCCATTGAGGAAAAGAACGAAATGATCAAAAAGAACGCCTCCTACGGCAAGATAGTTTGCCGCTGCGAGTGCGTTACCGAGGGCGAGATACTTGACGCACTCCGCACCAACCCCAAGGCACGCGACCTTGACGGTGTGAAGCGCAGAACAAGATCGCAGATGGGCAGATGCCAGGGCGGCTTCTGCACTCCTTACATAACCGAGCTTATAGCAAAGGAGCTTGATATCCCCTTCGAGGGCGTAACCAAGTTCGGCGGCAGCTCTGTAATCAACGTAGAAAAAACAAAGGGAGGTCGCTAAAATGAAGGATCTTGTTATCATCGGCGGCGGCCCCGCAGGCATGAGCGCCGCAATTGCCGCATATAATGCAGGCGTACGCGATATTCTTATAATAGAGCGCGACGAGCATCTCGGCGGTATTCTTCAGCAGTGCATACACAACGGCTTCGGCCTTCATAAGTTCGGACGCGAGCTTACGGGTCCCGAATACGCCGCAATATACGAGGATAAGGTAAAGGAGCTTGGCATTGAATACAAGCTCAGCACCATGGTGCTTGACCTTTCCGCAGACAAGGTTATTACCGCCACCAACACCACAGACGGAATCTTCCAAATCGAGGCAAAGGCAGTTATCCTTGCCATGGGATGCCGCGAGCGCGCAAAGGGCGCCCTCAACATCGCAGGTAGCCGCCCTGCAGGTATCTTCAGCGCAGGAACAGCGCAGAAGTTCGTCAACATCAAGGGCTATCTCCCCGGCAAGAACGTTGTCATCCTCGGTAGTGGAGACATCGGACTTATTATGGCGCGCAGAATGACCCTTGAGGGCGCAAAGGTACACGCGGTATGCGAGCTGATGCCCTACTCCGGCGGTCTTGCTCGTAATATCGAGCAGTGCCTCAACGACTTCAACATTCCCCTCAAGCTCAGCCACACCGTTGTGGAGATACACGGTAAGGAAAGAGTTACGGGCGTTACCATCGCAAAGGTGGACGCAAATCGCCGTCCCATCGCGGAGACAAGGGAGTTCATCCCCTGCGACACCCTGCTTCTCTCCGTCGGTCTTATTCCCGAAAACGAGCTTTCCAAGGGGGCAAACGTAAAGCTTTCCCCCATCACAAGCGGCGCGGAGGTCGATCAGGATCGCCAGACCGATATCCCCGGTATTTTCTCCTGCGGTAACG
>JAFOAB010000363.1 GCA_017382555.1 Clostridia bacterium | reverse complement strand
GCTACATCCGTCTCGGTGCGGGCAAGACCGAGGTGTTTACCACCCGCGTAGCGCTCGGCTGATATGATAAAGGCGGTAGTTTTCGACCTTGACCATACCCTATACGACCGCTACGGCACGATAGAGCTTGCCGCGCATACGGTGCGCGAGCGTTTTTCCGTTGCCGAGGGCGTTACGGACGAGCAGATCGCAAGCGAGTGGAAGGAGCACGATAAGCGCCTTGCCCATCACGGGCTTGATAAGCTTTATACCGAGCTTGCGAGGTGCGGCATCTTCAACGAGCCGCCAACGCTTGAGGATATGATAAAGCTCCACTACGATACGTACACCACATTCTTCGCGCCCTACGATTTTGCGATACCGACGGTAAGGGAGCTGAAAAGGCGCGGCTTTGCCGTTGCGCTTATCACAAACGGCAGACCGCACGTCCAGCGCAAAAAGATCGAAATGCTGGGTATGAGCGAGCTTTTCGACGAGATAATCGTCGGCGGTGAATTTGGGCTTCAAAAGCCGCATACAGAGATTTTTTACGCGATGGCAGAGCGCCTCGGCATCAAGACGGGCGAAATGCTGTACGTGGGCGATAACCCGATAAACGACGTGAAGGGAAGCACGGATGCCGGCTGTGTGCCCGTGTGGGTAAGGACAACCCCGTGGAATTTCCCCGATATGCCGATCCCAAAGCTGACCGTTGAAAACGTAACGGGGCTTTTGGAGCTTGAGGAATTAAAATAACGAAAAAGGGGATGTAAAAAAAGTCCGGACCGTAAAAAAGAGAAAAACATTGAAAACACAATGGTTTCAATGTTCTTAAACCGTTAATCTAAGGTAAGAAAAACTCAATTTTTGAGTTTTTCTATAAAATTCTCTTTTTTACTACAAGACAAAATCCACCCTCGACGTATAATGGTTTTCAGCAAATTCGCAAGCGAATTTGGCGCCCAAGGGCGCTTCTCACCCCTTGCGGGGTTCGTTCGCCTATCGGGTGGATGTTTGCCCGTTCCAAACATTTTTTCCTATCCCCTTAGGGCTGTAAAGAAACTTGTGTTTCTTTACAGCCCCTTTTTGCGATGCTTGTGCACCGAATATCACAAAAAAGCACTTTACAAATCGAGTTAATAATGATAATATTTACATATAAATAAATTAAATAAATCATCCTTGTAGCGTATCACAAAATGTTTTTTGCCGAGCTTCGGCAGAAGGAGTATGAGATGAAACAGCTTTACAAGAGACTGTTTACACTGTTACTTGCATCGATGATGCTTTTTGGTGCTGTGGCGTGCGGAAACACCGCAACCCCCGACAATACCGGTGACGAAACCGTCGACGGTGGTGCCGCGGAGGTTACGACCGCACCGGTTACCGAGGCTCCGCCCGAATACGTTTTCGGCGGCACTACCTATGATGGCGCGGATTTTGTTGTGCTTGTAGGCGGTACCGGTACCAACACCTTCAACGATTTCGAGTACAATGCGGAAAACGCAACGGTGCTTGACGAGGCGGTTTATACCAAAAACACAGCGGTTGAAGAGGAATACAAAATAGTTATCAGCTACGTTGAGGCTATGGGTACGGAGACCTCCGCATCCGCTAAGCTTACAACTCAGCACAGATCGGGAGACGAGAGCTACCATCTGGCTACCGTATCCTGCTATGCTACCGTACCGCTTGCGACAAACGCAGTGCTTTACGACCTTACATCTATTGAAAATCTTGATATGACCCACTCCTGGTGGGATCAGAACATAAACGAGGAGTGCTCCGTAAAGGACGTACTGTTCTTCACAACGGGAGATATCTCCGTTTGGGACGATATGCAGCAGCTTATCGTAATGTTCAACAAGGACCTTTATAAGACCGAGGGCTTTACCGATAACCTCTACACCGTTGTAGACGAGGGCAAGTGGACGTATGATAAGCTTGCGGAGCTTGCAAAGGAGGTTACCGAGGACGTCGAGGGTAACGACAAGATGGATATGGCCGATAAGTACGGTGTTCTCCTTTGGGATGATACCATATACGGCGTATTCGGCTCTGCGGGTGCAAAGATAGTTTCCAAGAACGAGCAGGGCGATCTTACCCTGACGATCAATGACGAAAAGGGTATCGACGCGCTTCTTAAATATACCGAGATAGCGGCAAGCGGAAACGCAATAAACTATCAGCGCTTCGGCTCCAGCGGCACTCCCGCGATAAATATGTTCAGTGAGTCGCGTGCGCTCTTCTTCTTCGGCAGACTTCAGTCCTTCGATAACTTCCGCGATATGGAGACGGCGTACGGTGTGCTTCCTTATCCCAAGCTTACCGAAATGCAGGAGGAGTACCACACCACGCTTTCCTATTACCATGCTACCTTCTACTGCACCGTTAATCTTGATTTCGATATCGAGATGCGCGGTACCGTAATGGATGCGCTCGGCTATTATTCGCAGAAGCATCTCACCAGTGCGTACGAAACCAAGATGCTTGAGGGCACGTACGTTCGTGATGAGGAAAGCGTAAAGACGCTTCGCCTCTGTGCTGACAGCCGCGCATATGACTTCGGCTTCTTCGGTCAGCCCGCAAATATCAACAAGGAGCTTATATACCTCTTCCGTGCACTCAGCACCGGCTTTGCCTCTAAGTTTGAGGAAAAGCGCGATGCGGCTGAGTCCAAGCTTGCAGAGTACAACGAGGGCTTTGCGGCTGCGGCACAGGAATGGGGAAAGTAAAAGAATATGAAGTAGCGGGCGGATAATATCCGCCCCTACCGATTAAAATCGGGAGAAAATATGAAAAGAATACTCAAAATGCTTGTTGCGGGAATGTGCATCATTTCCGTATTGGGAGGGATCAGTACTGTGGGAAACGTTTTTGCGGCTGACGGTAACGTAATCTACGTAAGCGACGGCGGTAAGGATACCGCGGCGGGTACAAGCTCGACCGCTCCTAAAAAGACACTTGCCTCCGCATACTCTGCGCTCGGCAAAAAGGGCGGCACCGTTGTTGTGTGCGGCACTCTCACGCTTTCAAACAGCGCGGGCTTCGTGCTTCCGTCCTGTGACGGAGAGGTAACGATAACCTCCTCCTATAACGGGGAGACCTTTAATCTTGCCAAGCTTGTTCTAAAAAACAAGACCTACATCAGCGGAGATACGGTTTTTGAAAACATCTCTATTGAATCTCCCGCGGGCAATATGATCTTCTGCTGCGGTAACAACGTTACCTTCGGCGAGGGAGTTAAGGTTCGCCTTACCTCCTCCGGCTCTTACCCATACATATTCGGCGGTACCTATGCGGGTAAGTCGGGTATGACGGTGGATGCGTGCTCCTTTCAGGATTACACCATCACCGTAAACAGCGGTAACTGGAGCTGTGTGCGCGGCGGTAACTACCGTGATGACGGCTCCCAGCCCATGGGCTTTATCGGTGACGTTTCCGTAATCATCAACGGCGGTACCTTTGTCGGTACGGGTAATTCCACCACCGATCTTGCCGTTATCAGCATTACCTCCTTCTGCGGCCTTTACGGTGACGCGTATCTGGAGATAAACGGCGGAAGCATCGCAAGCTCGATATTCGGCCTCGGCAGACCCGGCTCCAACAGCACAAGAAAGCTCTCCTCCTTTGAGGGCGACGTTAAGATAAAGATCACGGGCGGTCGCTTCACGGGTACCCGTCTTGCGGCGGTTCAGGAGCTTATGACACAGGAGCTGGAGGGTAACTTCACCGTTGAAATTACCGGCGGTGAGTTTACCGCGAAGTTCACGAAAATGCAGGGAGAGGGCGTAAAGGGAGATAGCCGTGCATTTGTAAGCACCGATGAGGCATACGCAAAGCTCACGCAGTTTGCACAGCTTATATACGTCTCCGAGGGCGGTGACGATTCCGCATCCGGCGGACCCGAAAGCCCCAAGAAGACGCTTTCTGCCGCAATCGATGCAATAAGCGGTGAAAAGGGTGCTGTCATCGTTATAAAGGACAGCGCAAGCCTTGACGCATATAAGAGAAGCGATGAGATAGTCGGCGGCCTGCACATTATGGGTGCGGACGGCGCAAAGCTCAATATAAGCGGTGAAAACGCAATAAACGCTGAAATCAGCATAGAAAATATCACGATCGACGCAACGGCGGCTCTTCTTTCCGCCGCAGGAAATTCCATTACCGCAGGAGAGGGAATTACGGTAAACGGCTCCCTCATCCTTGATTGCGGTGAGGGCGCAAGAAGCCGTGTGCTTACCGTATATTCCGGTACCTACAAGGTGCTTACGGGCGGCTCTGCCACCGACGGTCATACCGCTGTTGTTATCTACGGCGGTAGCGCGGAGAGCGTTTACGGCGCAAGCGGTGCGAGAACCGAGGGAGATGCAAGCGTTATCATCCTCGGCGGTAACGCAGGCACAGTGGTTGCCGCACAAAAGGGCTGTAAGGGTCAGGCGGGTATTGCCGTGTACGGCGGTACCGTTACCTCCCTCTCATCCGTTGAAAGCGGAAGAGTAAGCGGTGATTTCGGTATAGCTCTTGACACCGAAAACGCAAATGCGGAGATAGTGGCAAAGAGCGTAGTAGGCAAAAAGCTTTGGGCAAACAATGGTGTTGCGATTCCCGAGGGATTTGAAAACGCAGGCCGCGCAATATTCTTTAACGAGGATAGCGACGGTGACGGACTTACCCCTCTTACCGCAAGCTATCGCACATATCGTACGCTTGTTGATGCAAAGGAGCTTGGCGAGGGTGATTGCAGCGTTGTTGTGATCGGCGCTGTTGAGGTTATGGAAAACGTGACCTTCCCCGATATGGGCGGTAAGTACACCGTGGGCGGTTATTTCTGCGGTGTTAACTGGAAGAACGCCTTCGGCAGCACCATCAAGCTCGGTGCTGTGCTCAGCTTCGGCGCGGAGACGGTTATAGAGAACGTTGATATAGTTTCTTACACAAATTCCGCATACATTGCGGGCAACTGCAACAAGCTTGTTGTGGAATCGGACGTAGTGTGCGACGTTAACTTTGCACGCGCAATTACCCAGTATCCCTCCCTTGCGGGCGGTGTTGCCACCGCGGGCGGCGGCTTTGGCGGTAATAAGGCAAGCGATCTTACCGTAAACGGCGGTACCTGGCATTACGTTTACGGCGGAAGCATCAACCTCGGCTCCGACGAGGCGGCAAAGCGCAACGTGAAGGGCGATATAAGTCTTGTAATAAACGACGGTACGTTCCTTGGCGGTGTTGCCGCAAACGGAATGAACAACCTCACGGGTAATGCTACCCTTACCGTAAACGGCGGTATCTTCAAGTGCAGTATATACGGTACGGCTCGCGCAAACGATAAGGAGGGTCAGAAGCTTCGTATTACGGGCGATTTGACCGTTACCCTGAACCGCGGTGAGTTCCGCGGAGACATCCTTGCGGTGCAGAGAGCGGAGGATATAACCCTTGAGGGCACGTACACGCTTACGATGGGAGGCGGAGATTACTCCCGCGTCAGCGCAATTAAGGGCACAGACGGTCTCGGTAATAAGGCAAAATGCGTACTGAACGTTGCAGATAACATTGATATCAACGCAAAGCTGACGGGCGAGCTTACATTGGAGAACCCGATAGCAACCTTTGCGGACCCCAGTGTTTACTACTACGAGGGCTGGTATTACTACACCTATTCCAAGGATTATGCGGGCAAGCCCGGTCTTTGGCTTACACGCGCAACAAACATTGCCGACCTCGGCAAGACCGAGCCGATGATGGTTTGGAGCGCATCTCAGGCAGGCTCGGATATGAAGAGCCTTTGGGCACCCCAGATATACTTCCTTGACGGCAAGTGGTATATTTACGCAACCTGCTCCGAGGAGGGAACCTCCGAGGCCTCCCGTCGCTTCCCCTTCGTTTGGGTAGGTAACGGCGCACTTCCGCTTGATGGATTTAAACTCCACGGCAAGATAGATAATTACGATACCTCCGTACACAGCTACCTTTCCCCCAGAATTATTGAGCACGGCGGCGTAAGATACCTCGTTTGCGGCGGCTTCTTCCGCGCAGAGGATAAGGTTGCGGGTCAGAAGCACTATCAGCGTCTCTTCATCGGCGAGCTGGAAAGCCCCACAAAGTTCAAGACGGGTATGACCGTTATCGCACAGCCCACACAGACGTGGGAGGGCACGGGCAAGGTACAGATCCTTGAGGGACCGTTCCCCATCTACGCTCCCGGCGGAACGCTTTACATCGCATATGCGGCAGGTGAGACCTCCGGTAACGAGTACTGCACGGGTCTTCTCAAGTTCACGGGTACGGAAACCGATAAGCTTACCGACCGCTCCAAGTGGCAGAAGCTGAACGATCCGCTCCAGTTTATGGATTACGATAACAAGGTATATTCCCCCGGCGCAATGGTATTCGTAAGAGATCCTGCGGGCGAAACGCTTTGGGGTATATTCCACGTTAAGTACTATCCCAACGTAAGCTACAACCACCGTATTCTTTACGCGATGCCCGTAACCTTCGAGGGCGAGCTTCCCGTAATGAGCGCTCCCGCGCATTCGGACGTAACCTACCAAATGACGATGAACTCCTTGCCGATAAAGGATAGAATGTTCGGCTTCAGCACCGTAAATACGGTGTCCCCTTCGCCCGATCCGTTCCTGGAGACTACCGC
>JAFOAB010000362.1 GCA_017382555.1 Clostridia bacterium | reverse complement strand
CGGACTTTGCGATGCCTTCATCAGCACTTACAACTGCAAAGGGGATCATGCAAGCAATCATAAGAGCGGAGAGAAGGAGAGCTAAGATCTTGGTTTTCATATCTTAAATTCCTTTCAAAAAATTGAGTCTGTAAACTCTTGCTATGAATTATACCACAATCCAAGTTGCAAGTCAATCTAGTCGCATTCCAAAAAAACGCTCTCGTTTTTGTGCACTTCTCACAAACAAGTGCAATCGAGTTTAAATAGTAATAATATATACGCCAATCGCACTTCCCTGCTTCGCCATACAAAACTTTGTAAAAAGACGGGAGAATTGCCGCAAATTGCAAGATAAGAAGATGCATTTGCACAAATCCCCCAAAAGCTGCAAAGACGTAATAGAAAAAAGCGCACACTTTTTTCGTGTGCGCTTTTTATCAATTACTTAAATTAGTTCTCTCTCTTCTTGAGAACAACAACTGCTGCGATAGCAACAACTGCAGCTGCCGCAAATACTACCATTACGGAAGCATCGCCGGTGGAGGGGGTAACCTCGGGCTCTGCGGGAGTAGCGGTGGTAACAACAGGAGCATCGGTTGCAGGAGCCTCGGTTGCGGGAGCCTCGGTAGCAGGTGCCTCGGTAGCGGGAGCCTCGGTAACTACGGGCTCGGTAACTACGGGAGCGTCTGCCTCAAGCTTACCGGAGCCGATAGTGCCGGTGTAGGTGAACTCCTTAACGGTGGTAAAGCCGTTTGCGTGAATCTTATCGGAAGAAGTGATTACGGAGCTGATAGCGGGATCAACGAGAAGGGTTGCGGTACCGAGAAGGGTGTTTGCAACCTCTGCATCGAATGCGGAGGAACCGGAAATACCGTTGAATACCTCGCCGTTGATTCTTGCGCCGTTACCGTCGAAGGACTTGGTGATATCGAAGTTCTTGGTAAGAACGATCTCAACGTCGCCGGTAAAGCCGGAGGTGCCTCTCTTATCGCCGGAAGCTACCCAGCAATCGATAACGCCGCCGTCAAGAATAACGAGAGCGTCCTTAGCGTTTACGGAGTTAGCAAGGTTACGACAACCGTAAGCAAGCTTGTAGATGCGGGTATCAGCGCCGCTAACCTCGATGGTTACCTTACCGGTAATGTCGGAGGGGAACTTGTTGCGGGCGATACCGATTACCTCGAGGTAAGTACCGCTCTTGAAGGTGAGGTGAATATCCTTGGAGGTATCGCATGCGGAAGCCTCATCCTGGTCGCCGCCGATAACGTAAAGCTTCGGAATCTCAACGGGGCCAAGAACGGTTATGCCTTCACCGAAGGTAACCTTGTTGAAGAGGCAACGGATAACCCAAGTGTTATCAAGCTCGAAGGTAAGGTTCTCGAAGGTGGTGGTACCGCCGAGAATGAGGTGCGCGGTAGATATAGCCCAGATACCGCCCTTGTAGTCAACGCCGTTGTAAACGGAGGTCATGGTGATGTGACCCTTGTGCTCGGGAACACGATGCTCCTCCATGCTTGCATACATATCAACGAATACGATGGTACCATCGTTGTCGCCGATTGCAGTGTAAGCATCAAGAAGACTTCCCAAAGGCTTGTCGGGAGTGCTTCCGTCGCCCTCTCCGCCTGTGCCTACAAATACTACCTTTTCAGCTGCTGCTGCGGGTGCTGCGAATACAGGCACAAGGCAAGCAACCATAAGGCAAGCGATAAGCATTGCAATGATCTTTTTCATAGCCGAATAATCCTTTCTTATGTAAAGAATTTAAAGTCTTTCGACTTTTTATGAGACCATCGTACCACATAAAAATCCACCCTGTCAACATCAATCACAATATTGTGTTTTTTTGATGTTTTATGAACGAAATCTGCTTGTTTCGGACTGCATATTTTGCAAATCGGTCATTTTCCGTCTCTCTTTCTATATTGACACGCGATACGTTTTTTGTTATATTGATAATGGATATTTATATTAATTATGGGAGCACCCTATGAACAAGAATTTGCGTCCGGTAATACTGCTTACAGCAGCATCTCTTCTCTGCCCATTTCTTGCAGCTTGCTCCGAAAGTGCGCCAAGCGCAACCGAAGCACCGAGCGAATCCGTTGCGGTAACCACCGATGCGCCCGATGACGGCACCGTAACGTACGGAGATTTGAAATTCACGTTAAACGGCGGTGCAAAGCTTGAAAACGGTGTTCTTACGGGCACCAAGGGCGCCGATACCAACACAGCCTACTGCGAGGATGTCGGCACATCCGCAATTTGCCTTGATTTCAAAATCAAGCTTACGGGTACCACCTCCGGCGCTATATACTTCAAATACCGCGATGCCGAACATACGTACGCACTGAAGTTTGACAAAAAGTCACAGCGTATCAGGCTGATCAGCTATGACGGAAACGACGTTTCCACCGTAAAAAGCGTTTACCACCCGCTTGAGGCAAACAAGGAGATCGATATACGCATCGCCTTCAAAAACACGCTGCTGAAGATATTCATCGACGATTATTCCGAAACGGCGATGGCTGATTTCGATATTCCGATGGAGCTGTACCGCAACAAGGGACTGCTTTTTGACTGCGGAACAGGAACTCTGCAGCTTGTTTCCCTTAACGTATCCGAATACACCTATTCCCTCTCCGCATCCGAGCAATATAAAAATCCGCTTGCGGAGGGTGCTGATCCGTACATACTCCAGCATAACGGCAAATATTATATGTATTCCACAAACGCACCGATGGAGGGCTACATCGTTTACGAATCCTCCAACCTTGTGGATTGGAAGAATATGGGCTACTGTCTTAAGAAGGCGGACGTTTACGGCAACCCGACAAGCTCTGCCGGCTTCTGGGCGCCCGAGGTGTATTACCTTGACGGAAGATTTTATATGTTCTACACGGTTGAGGAGAACATCGGCGTTGCGGTTGCTGATTCGCCTCTCGGCCCGTTCAAAGAGTATTCCGACGGATTTCTCTTCCCCGGTCAGCGCGTAATAGATGCTAACCTGTTTATAGACGATGACGGCAAGATGTATCTTTACTACGTTATCTGCAAGAACGGTAACGAGATATACGGCGCGGAGTTTGATTTCAAAACGCTTACGGTATCTAACCGGCATCTTATAATCACCCCCACCGCAAACACGTGGGAATGGACGGGCGATGCAGGCAAGGTTGCGGAGGGACCGTGTATGCTAAAGCATAACGGCAAGTATTACCTCTCCTACTCCTGCAACGGCTACACCTCCCACAACTACGCAGTCGGCTACGCGGT
>JAFOAB010000361.1 GCA_017382555.1 Clostridia bacterium | reverse complement strand
GGGCGTTTCGGGGAGGAAGCGCCTTCTTTTCTTTCTGCTGTAATAGTGAAAAAATCGGACAAGTCTCGGTCCGATTTTGATTGCAGGAATAAGAGTAGGGGTTGTAAACCTCCCCTACTCCGCTCACAACCGACGGCAACGCCGACGTTTTGGGGCTTTTTTGGCGATTTTTATTTAGGGGTCGGAAATGGACCGCTTTTGCAAACAGGCGCCGAACGGGCGAAAATAGCGCTTAAATACCGCATTTTATGCGGGGTTGCAAATGATTTTTTGGTGCTAAAACGGGTTAAAGCATCATAGGATATACTAAGAATTAAGATTTTTGAAGGAAGGTGTTTTCCGCTGTGGATAAGATAAAATTGAACTATACGTTCAACAATCCAAACTCGGTGGAGGACACCGCCGAGCAGCTTTTGAAGCTATTTATAGAGGCAAACAAGCAAAAGGTTGATGAAATAATTAAAAACGCCGTTGACGACGGTGAAAAAACAGCAAGCCATCCTGTGTGAGTGCAGGATGGCTTTAATAAAATGACGATTTCTATTATTAGCTGGACTTATGAAAGAGCTTGTGATATTGTGTCGTTGAAATAAAACCGAAGGGAGAAAAATATGAATATAGCGGCCTACTGCCGTGTATCGACCGAAAAGGAAGATCAGCTTAATTCGCTTGAAGCGCAGAAAAGCTTTTTCCTTGAATACACGGGACGCTCCGGCGATAAGCTCGTAAAGCTGTATGCCGACGAGGGCTTATCGGGAACGAAAATTAAAAACCGAAAACAGTTTTTAAAGATGATGGCGGATGCCGAAAACGGACTTTTCGATATGCTTGTGGTAAAAGACATTTCGCGCTTTGCCCGAAACACCGTAGACCTGTTGCAAAATATCCGCAGGCTTCGTGAGCTCGGAATTGAAACGCAATTCCTTACTGCGAATATGACGAGCATGGGCAACAGCGAGTTTGTGCTGACCGTATTTGGTGCATTGGCGCAGGAGGAAAGCGCAAACACCTCCAAGCGAGTTAAGTTCGGCAAAAAGATAAACGCCGAAAAGGGCAGAGTGCCCAACATTGTGTTCGGGTATGATAAAACCATCGGCGATTACTTTAATATGAAAATCAACAAAGCGGAAGCCGATACTATTCATCGGATTTATGATTGGTATTTAAACGAAGGATACGGAGCCGCAAAAATATCCTATATGCTTAACGAGCGCGGGATTAAAACAAAGCGCGGGTGCGAATGGACGCAAAACGCTGTCTGCCGTATTCTCGAAAACGAGTTGTATACCGGTAAAATCATTAACGGAAAGCAAGAGGTTGCCGACTTTCTTACCGGCAGGCGAGCTCTGAAAAGTGCAGACGAATGGTACGTGGTTGAGCGCCCCGACCTTCGCATTATAAGCGACGAGGAATTTACAAAAGCAGGGCTGCTTAAAGCAGAGCGAGGCAAAAGATTTAAGGTGGACAAGCAACGCCACAGCAACACACACCTGTTCTCGACCCTTATAAAATGTAAGGACTGCGGTTGGTCCTTCCGCCGTAACGTTCGCGTATACAAAAACACCTACGTAAGATGGGTGTGCTCGGGTCATAACCGCGGTGCAGACAACTGTCTGAATAGAATCACGCTTGACGAAAACGAGCTGATAGAGGTTATCGAACGGTATTTTGCAGATATACTTTCGCAAAAGAGAAACGTTATCGACCGTGTGGTGAGCGAATTTAAAAAGGTGTACCGCGCCAAAGACGAGAACGCCGCATACGAAAAAGAGCTTCGCACGGCGATAGAAAAGCTAAATCGCAACCGCAAAAAGTACATGGATATGTATACCGACGACCTTATCACCCGCGACGAGCTGAACGAAAAAATCGGCGGGGACAAGCAGGAGCTTCTAAGGCTTGAAGGCGAGCTGAAAATGGTGGAGCAGCACCTTACAAAAGGCGATCGGTTGCAGCTTATACTTGCAGAAACGTTCAGGCAGATAGAGGATTTCAGCAATCTGGGCGAAATTACAAACGCACAGCTTAGGAAAATAATAGACAGAATCGAGGTTGACCACGAGGGGAACGTTGAAATTTACCTGAAGCTCTTTAAAGAGCTCGGTATCGAGCAAACCGTTCCAATATACAGCGACTGTACACAAGGACGTAAGCGTAAGATTAAAGGGTGCGTCTCCCTCGCTGTATTCCGACGTGCGCAAGGTGCTCGATAAAAACCGCCTTGAACGCCATATCCGCGGCGGGGAAGCCACCAGACGCAAATATCTTGCTGAAAACAGTTGACAAAAATTACCGGATAATGTAAAATGAAGGTGAGAAAATGTCGAAAAGAGGTTGGTTTTTATGGCACGCAAGCGTTTACTTACCGTCGGTACCGCGAATATTGATTTTCTGCTTAAAACACCCTACGTACCCTCCTGCGGTGAAACGGTGATCAGCGAAGGCGAATATGCATACGTTCCCGGCGAAAAAGGCGCAAACGCCGCCGTTGCCGCGGCACGTCTGGGAAGCGAGGTAGTGTTCTGCACCCGCGTGGGCGACGACGCTTACGGAGACCGACTTTTAAGATTATACGCCGAAAACGGTGTTGACTCCCGCTATATAAAGGTCGACTGTGCAGAGCAGACGGGACTTGCCATAGTTATGCTTGAGCGTACGGGGGACAACCGCATTATAGTTTTCCCCGGCGCAAACAGAAACATAAACGATACCGATATAGAAAACTCGTTTCTCAGCTATCCCGACGCGGTGCTTACACAGTTCGAGTGCGGCGAAAAGCAGGTCTTGACTGCCGCGCGTATCTCCGCAGAGCAGGGACTTCCTCTGTTTATCGACGCAGGTCCCGCCACACCCGATTTTCCTCTTTCAAAGCTTCAGCGGGTAGAGGTATTTTCTCCCAACGAAACGGAGACAGCCGTCCTTACGGGCATACGCCCCAACACGCCTGACGATTGCCTCCGCGCTTCGATAAAGCTTTGCTCCAAGGTGGATATGAAGTACGTCGTGCTTAAGCTGGGCGAAAGAGGCGCCTTTATCTACGACGGAAAATATTGCGATATAATCGAGGGATACGAAGTTAACGCCATTGATACCACCGCCGCGGGAGACGCATTCACCGCCGCTCTGGCTGTCGAATATCTCCGCACCGGTGATATCTATACCGCCGTCAAGTACGGCAACGCCGTGGGTGCGCTTACCACCACCAAGGTGGGCGCGCTCAACTCTCTGCCGAGAGAAGCGGAGGTCCGCAAATTTATGGCTGACCAAGAAACCGAATAAACGCAAGAAAAGCCGGAATATTCCGGCTTTTTCTTATTTTTTGTTGCATCCGCTTCCGCAGCCGTTGTTACAGCAGTTCATATTGTTGGGATCGCTTACCGGCATAAAAGAATCGCAGGGGAAGGACATCTTTTCGAATATACTGCAGGGATCGCTGCCGTTTACCGCGGGGGTAGAATCTCTTTCGGGCAGTATAAGGGATGCGGCGGGTATCATAAGCTGTACCTGACGCTCCATTCTGATCACCGAGAATACGCCCAGAGAAACGTATACCGCAAGGGTGCCCACGCCTTCTCTGAAGCAGCCGTTAAACCGCGTGCGGAGACTTTCGGGAATACAATCACAGCTCATACAGCAGTGACCGAAGGGACGGCATTTTTCCACCAGCTTGGTGTCCAGACTGATGGGATGCGCCACCTCGACCACCACGGTGGGCAGCGAGCATTCGGTGTGGCAGCAGAGCGCATCGGGATTAGCGCAAAAATCGTTGTTGGCAGGGTCGGATTTAAATACCGCCACGTCCTTTTCACTTCCGAAGAGTATTATCTTTTTGTCATAAGCTGCAATGCCTTCCACTTCCACCGATCTGCCGTTGCATACGCAGACCTCAAGCTTTACTCCGAAATAATATCTTACGGTAACGTGGTAAAATCCGCAGTTGAAGGGGATATCCTCCACCGTAATACT
>JAFOAB010000029.1 GCA_017382555.1 Clostridia bacterium | reverse complement strand
TTTCTCATCGTCTACCTCCTTACACAAGCGCAAGAGTCCAGTTGGGGCGCGTATTTACAAGTGCCGTCCACTCTGCCGTCGTAAAGGCATTATTCACCGCCGTTTGCGAAAGTGTTATTTTTCTGCCGCTTGCGGTTGTTGACAATGCGCCGATTATGTTTTCAATGCTTGCCCTTGACAGCAACGTACTCCATTGCATATTAAAGCCATTTCCGATAACACCCTCAAAGGTTATGTTTTCAAGCGCGGCACACTCACCGAATGTGCTGTAAAACGCTTGATTTTCCTCGCTTGGAAGGATTATCTTCTCAATGGTATGCAAATGGCGGCAAAAATAAAACGTATCCTCGCAAGGGGATGTACAATTTCGCAGGTCGAGCGTAGGAATCGTTGTAACGGCAGAAAAGTGAAATGTTCTATACATTCCCGTTGCACCGCTTGTATCAAGGGTAACTCCGCACTCGTTCAATCTTGCGACCAAGTCAAAGCCCTTGGTAGCATCTCCCAAACCCGCCGATTCCGGAAACTGACGAAACGTGCCGTAAGCACCCGTGCTGCCCGCAAGCTTCAAGGTGTATTTGGGGTAAAACGCTTCTCTGTCAAAGTTGAAGAAGGTTTCGTAATACACCGTTCTTTTTCCCTTGTTTTGAAGCGCATCCCAAAACTTGCCGAGAGCCCCTCTTACACCTGCCGCATATACGGAGTCAATATCCGTTTTCAAACGAGTTATTTTCTCAGCAATAGTCACGATGCACCTCCACCCGCCACGTCAAGGGCGTATGAATGAAGCTCGTCTAACGCAGAAGAAATCTCCCCAAGCTGAGTGGCAATAAAGTGATCAAGATAGGATTTAGACACGCAAGAGCGGATTCGTTCCTCCTCGTTTGCCACACGCTGATTTTCGGCAAGTCGCCTTTTCTCCTCTTCAGCCGACGCATCGTTTTCACGAGCCTCACGCGCAAGCTCGCGCTCTATGCGCTCCGCCTCGCGCTCAATGCGCTCTCCTTCAAGCGCCATTCGCATATCCTCCGCCGCACAGCGCTCCTTTTCCGCATTTTCAAGCTCTTCTCTGTACCCATCGAGCCTTGTATCCATCTCATCGCGCAGGAGCCGTGTACCGTTCACGGCCTCTGTGACCATCTCGAGCAGTCTGGTATAAGCATATGCGCTCGGTGGCTCGCTTGTTCCGCCGTCAGCGGCGCCCGCAACCACCTCCACGGAGGTAAAGCCGGTGCTTAACGTCTTACCGTCAAGCGCACCGTAAACACCTATGTACAGTCTTCCCGCGCCCTTCAGCAGGGCGGCGGGAATCGGGCAAGCATCCCCATCAAGCGGCACGCTGTACTGCGTTCCGAAAACGCGGAACATCACTGCAGTCTTCGCATATCCGTGCCATCCCTTGTCAAAGGAAAATACCGCACTTGCCTCATCACCGTTACCCGAAACGATCTCGGCGCGCTTGCAATATATGCTGCTTTCGGATACCTTTATTTCTAATATCATCTTTCCTCCTTATGCCATCGTATCGCTTGCACTTGCCGTCGGGCTCGCATGTCCGTCCCACTCTACCCAAGCGGATATCTCAAGCTCTCCGCCGTACGGAGGAAGCTTGCTGAAATAGCTCGATACGCTCGAAGCGGTGCTTGTTTTAACGCTCGACGTCCAAGTGCTTCCGTTAGAATCGTAATAAGCCTCTTGATAGCAGATCTTACC
>JAFOAB010000360.1 GCA_017382555.1 Clostridia bacterium | reverse complement strand
GGCACTTTCGCCATTCGGTACGGAGAAGCCTCCGCGCAGAGGACATCCTACGTGCATATGCTTTTTAGGATATTTAAGCTTTTTACCCGTTTCAGCAAAGTTAAGAAAAACTCTGTCAACGTACTTTTCTGCCATAGCGACGGTCATTCCGGGTACCGCGTTTGCCTCATGTACAGCGCACGGTATACCCTTTTTACCTGCGGCAACAAGGACAGGCCAGCTTACGTATCCACCCGTACCTATAACGCAATCGGGCTTAAAATCCTCAATAACCTCCTCCGCTCTTTTGGGAGAGGTGAGCGCAAGCCAGATCGCCTTGATGTTTTTTAAAGAAAGGCTTCTTTGAAAGCCCTTGACGTCAACGTGGTACATCTTATACCCTTCTCTGCCGACGAGGGTATTTTCCATACCGGTAGGAGTTCCGACGTAAGCGATTACGGCATCGGCGTCGTTTGCCTTAATTGTGTCCGCAATCGCAAGGGCGGGATTAATGTGTCCGGCGGTTCCTCCGCCTGTAAGTAAGTATCTCATGTCTTATCACTTTCTGATGTATGAATAACGGGATATGGAGAGCATAATTCCCATTTCCGCCGAAAGCACGAGAAGCGATGAGCCTCCGTAGCTGAAAAACGGTAAGGAAATACCCGTGTTTGGTATCGTATTTGTTACAACCGCAATGTTCAAAAGAACCTGAATTGCGATATGCGCGGAAATTCCGAACGCCGTGATGCTTGCAAATGCATCGGGGGCTTTTTTAGCAATATACATACCGCGCCAAACAAGGAGACCGAACAGAATCATAACGGAAACAGCTCCGATAAATCCAAGCTCCTCGCAAACTATGGTAAATATAAAATCGTTATGAGGCTGAGAAACGTAGCTGTATTTAAGTCGGCTTTGCCCAAGACCGAGACCGTAAGGACCACCGGAGCCGATTGCATAAAGCCCCTGTATGGTCTGCCATCCGCCGTCAAGACGGTATTCGTACGGATCGCGCCAAACGAGCACACGATCCACAGCGTACGGAAATACGGTTATCAGAAGTATAATTGCACTTGCACCGATAAGACCGATGGCGACGAGCCAGCGCCAGTTACTGCCCGCATAAAACATAACGATAAGCGAAAGCATCGTTATGATAGCAAGTCCCGATATATGCTTTTCCAGCATTACGAGAATATCAACACAGCCAACGATCGCAAGCGGAATAACAATTCCGTATAGGAAGGACGTTCTTCTGTTCTTGCGCTTTGTAATTCTGTATTCAAGACCGGAAAGCGCACGGTTTTTCTTATATGCAAGCACTCTGTCCTTATTTCTGCTTATAAAGCTTGCCAGTGTCATAACCAGGGTTACCTTAGCAATCTCGGAGGGCTGAACGGAAACACCGAACACGGAGAACCAACGCTGTGCGCCGCCACCCGCAAAGCCGATAACGAGAACCAAAAGGAGAAGACCGAGAGTCAGCAAATACAACCACTTTGTCATCTTATAATACAGCTTATAAGGCAAAGCACCGACAATAGGCATTATACACATAGCTAAAGCCACGAATCCAAGCTGTTTTCTTGCGAAATAGAAGCTATCGTCAAATCTCGCAAGTGCGTCTGCGTAGCTCGCGGAAAAAACCATTATCGAGCCGAAAACAAGCAAAATAAGAACCAAAACGAAGTAAACCGTGTCAAATCCGGAGCGGCGCATGGTAAGCTCACCAACCTCGCCCTTCACCTTCATCTCGGGATTTCGGGATACGGGATGATTGATATTTTCAATCAGCTCGGACTGCTGCTTTGTTTCGTTTGGCAGAAGGAGCGCCCTTCCCTCCTTCCTCGGATCAACGGTCTTTCTTCTCATTTTTACTCCAATCAGATAGCAAAGTAAGATATCACAGATGCAACTGCTGTAACAGCCGCAAATACGTAGCCGATTTTAAGCTCGCCCCAACCGCACATTTCAAAATGATGGTGAATGGGAGCCATTTTAAACACACGCTTTTTGGTAAGCTTATAGCAGCCAACCTGTATAATAACAGACGCCGCCTCTACCATAAAAATAATTCCGTAAATAAAGATCAAAAAGGGCTGTGCGAGCATAAACGCAGTACCGGCAAAAAGACCGCCGAGGTAAAGAGAGCCCGTGTCACCCATAAAAACACGCGCGGGATGGTAATTATATACAAGGAAGCCAAGCACACCGCCGATAATACCGGATGATACTATCGCAAGCGGGATATTCGAGGTTTTTATTGCCGCAAGCAGCAAAAAGCCACCGATAACAAAGGAGATCATGCAAAGAAGGCCGTCGATTCCGTCGGTAAGATTTACTGCGTTAACAATTCCCGTTATAAGAATGAGCGCAATAAAGAAATAGCCGAATCCGAGATTTAATTCGATGGATGTAAAAGGAATGCGGAGTATTCCGTCAACAAGACCTGCCGCCTTCATTCCTGCAAGATAAAGCCCTGCGCAAAGAACCTGCAA
This sequence comes from Clostridia bacterium, assembly GCA_017382555.1. Taxonomy (GTDB): domain Bacteria; phylum Bacillota; class Clostridia; order Oscillospirales; family CAG-272; genus RUG12395. The sequence continues at coordinate 8,069 of JAFOAB010000360.1, read as the reverse complement.
AAGGTATTTTTGAGAGGCTGTAAGTCCTTCATTCTGCTTTTTCTGGAGCTTACGCCAATCGTCAAACATTCCAACAAATCCGTTTGCTGTACCGAGAAAAAGTGCAAGCGCACCGCCGATGCACATATTTCTGTCGGCTACCCCACCGAGGGCGGCGGTAAGGAGAAGAACACCGCCCAGGAGGGTTATCACGCAGAAGAAGGCAAGACCGCCCATTTGGGGAGTGCCTTCCTTGGATTTATGCCAACGAGGACCGATTTCGAGTATCTTCTGTCCCATTTTTTTACTTTTAAGTATCGGTATAAGCTTTCTTGTAATAAGCGCAGTAAGCACGAAAGTCAAGCAAGTCATTACGCCAAAGTAGCCGTAAATTCCCATAGTACGTTCCTCCGCGGTATCAGTTGTCGATGCCGTTTTCTTTTAAAAACTTAATAACCTTTTCTGCCGCCATTCCTCTGCTTGCCTTAACAAGGAGGATGTCACCCTTCTTTAAAACGGAGGCAAGCTTCCTTGCGCATTCCTCTGCGGCCGCAGGATTGATTTCGCTTATTATCTTCTCGGCGCTCATGCCGTTTTTCTGTGCCGAATCGGCGGTGCATATAGATGCAATACCAAACGTAATAAGACCGTCAAGACCGAGTCCCGCAACGTATTCACCGAGCTTCTCGTGCTGGGGTCTCGTTTCATCACCAAGCTCGAACATATCACCGAGAAGCGCAAATTTTCTTGCATTCTTCTGCTCTGCAACTTCGCAAAGCACACTGAGGCTTGCTCTCATAGATTCAGGGCTGGCGTTATAGCTTGCATCAATAACGGTAACTCCGCAAACGTCGGATATGCTCTGGCGCATATCGGCGTTGTTGAATCTTGAAAGGCCAAGTCTTATATCATCCTCTGTAAGACCGAAGCGCTCACCGATCGCGCAAGCAAACAAGGCACCGTAGACGTGGTGAAGACCGATGACGGGAAGCTTTATGCCGTTAAGTCTGCCCTTACCGTAAACTAGATCAAACTCAGTATGCATATCCTTGCTTACTATGTTCTCCGCCTTATATTCGGCATCATCGCTGTATATTGCAATGCTTACGGTATTCTTTCTTGATTCACGGATGGGCTTGAGAAGCGGCTCGTCACCGAGAACGACAAGCACTCCATCCTCGCTCATACCCGCAACGATCTCTGTTTTTGCCTTTGCAATATTTTCTCGCGTCTTCAAAAACTCAATGTGAGAGGTGCCGATATTCGTAATTACACCAAAGTCCGGTTCTGCAATAAGAGAGAGACGCTCGATCTCACCAAGTCCGCTCATACCCATTTCAAGAACAGCGGTGTCAACCGATTCGTCAAACCCGAGTACGGTAACGGAAAGACCGATATCGGTATTTAAGTTACCTGCTGTTTTACCAACATTATAGCGCGTTGAAAGCACGGATGCAATCATTTCCTTCGTGGTAGTTTTTCCCACGCTACCCGTTACGGCAACGGTTTTGATTGCTCTCTGCTTTTTATACTCGCGCGCAAGGCAGGACAAAGTTTCAACGGGATCATCGCTCTGTATAAACGCAAAGGCCCTGCCAAGCTCCTCGGCCTTTTCCGGAGGACGGGTGGAAATAACACAGGTAGCACCGCTTAAAACGGCAGACGAGGCAAAATCCGCGCCGTCAACTCTTTCACCCTTTACGGCAACGAAAATATCGCCCTCTTCTATCTTTCGCGAATCGGTCTCAACACCGGTAACGAAAATCTGATTACCGCCGTAATAAACCGCGCTTTTCTTACAAAGAGCGCATATTTCTTCAACACTTACCTTGCCCATACCAAGCTTGAAGCTCATTGAATACATCCTTTCTTGTACGTCCCGTCGGCAGCCTTTAAAACGATTTCCTTCTCCGAAAAACGTCTTCTGCCTCTTTTATCAACTATATAATCCTCGTGTCCCTTACCAACCAGAAGCAGGATATCGTCCCTTTCGCATTCATTGAATGCAGAAACGATCGCTTCCTCCCTGTTTGGCAAGATTTTATAATTTCCGAAATCCTTCATTCCGGATAATATATCCATAATAATCGCATTTGGGTTTTCGTTACGCGGGTTATCGGAGGTTACGTAAACAAAGTCGGAATACTCCGATGCGATCTCACCCATCAATGCTCTTTTCGATTTATCTCTGTCTCCGCCACAGCCAAAAAGCGTAATCAATCTACCCTTGCGTTCCTTGAACACGTTGCTCAAAAGCAGCTTTTTAAGTGCCTCCGGTGTGTGTGCGTAGTCTATAAATACCGAAAAAGGATGCTTTGTCTTATCAAGCTTAACTGCCTCCAAGCGTCCCGGGATACCACCAAGCGATGCAATCGCATCGCAAACCGTCTCCGGATGAACGCCTGCCTCAATCGCAATTGCAGCGGCGGCAAGTGAGTTTGAAACTGTAAAGCTTCCGCAGATCGGAGACTCGATACGTATGACATCGTCGTTATGCTTTAAGAGATACGAAACTCCGTTTATGCCAAGATTTCTAATACAGCACGCCCTGTAATTTCCCGATACCGTTCCGTATGATATAGCAGTTTTCGCCTTAAAGCAGTCAAACAACACGCTGTCGTCCGAATTATATATTATCTTTTCGCTTAACTCAGTAAGCCTAAGCTTGGCGCCAAGATAATTTTCAACGCTTTTATGAAAATCAAGATGCTCGCTTGAAAAGTTGGTAAACAGACCGGCTTCAAAGTGAATCGGATCCACCTTGTTTAGCGCAAGAGAGTGACTGGATACCTCCATAACCGCGTGGCAAATTCCCTTCTCCCTAAGCTCCTTTAAAAGAGGAAACAGTATTTCCGGGTCGGGGGTTGTCATCTGAGATATATTAGCGGTTTCGGGAGGAAAGGGTATTTTCTCGCCCTCATAAATAATACCGTTCGTGCCGATCAAAACGTTCTTGATACCGCAATAATCGAGCATACGGTGAACAAAGTATGAGGTTGATGTCTTACCGTTTGTTCCCGTAATGCCGTAAATACGCATATCTTCCTGCGGATTCCCCGCAAGAGCTGCCCAAGCATAAGAATATGCCCTTCTCGCGTTCTTCACAAGAACGCAGTTTACGTTACTTTGGCTCGGCAGATAATCGCAAACTATCAATTTTGCGCCGTTTCGACTCGCTTTATCAATAAAGGCGGATTCATCGTAGCTGTTACCCTTGAGCAAAAATAGTGCTGTGCCTTTGCAATTTTCGGGGTCTCTTGATATCCCGTCAAAATACACGTCGGTGCATTTTCCGACAATTTCGGATGCGGAAAGCAGATCCTTAAGATACATAAGCTTCTCCTAAAAAGTATTACTTCCCGCTTTTATATTCCTTTAATCCGTATTATCCGTGTGGCGCATCGTGATCTTAACACAGCTGCCTCTAGGTACCTCGGTGCCTGCGACAACGCTCTGCTCAACTACTACCGCACCTGCAGTACCCGTATCGGTTGCGCCGACAACGTGTACGCTGAGACCTGCATTCAGGAGTGTCTGAGATGCCTGCGCCGCACTCTTACCGAGAACGTCGGGTACCTTAACCGAGTTCTTCGGTATTTCGTTATTGGTGTAAAGAATAACTCTTGCAGAGCCCTTCGTTACGTATGTACCACCGGAGGGAACCTGATTTGTTATCTTATCACCGTCTCCGATTATTTCAATCGTCAGACCGCTTGCCTTAGCCTTTTCCCTTGCCTCTGCAGCAGTAAGTCCAACGAAATTGCCAACGTTCATCTGGAGAGTTGCAAGCTCCTCGGGGGTGTACTTTGGATCGATTCCGAGATAAGGAAGTACCTCCTCCATAAAAGCTGCACAATAAGGTGCCGCCACGTTACTGCCGTATGTGTTTGAGCAGGTCGGCTCATCTACAACTATAAGAACAGCAATCTCGGGGTCATCAGCCGGTGCGTATGCAACTGTGCTTCCTATTCTCAAGTAAGAATTTCCGTCCTCATCAAGTATCTCAAACTTCTCGGAGGTACCGGTCTTACCGCATATTCTGTATCCTTTAACGTAGCAGTTGGTGTTACCGCCCTGAACGAAAACACTTTCCTCAAGAATATCGTTTATAAGGAGAGACGTGCTTTCGCTTATAACCTGACGCTTTACCTCGGTTTCGTAAGTGTAAACCGTTTTACCGTCTGCGTCAACAAGACCCGAAATAAGGTGAGGCGTAACAAGATTACCGCCGTTGGCAACGCAGGAAATTGATGTAATGAGCTGTACCATTGAGGTCTTAAAGCGCTGACCAAAGGAGGAAACCGCAAGCTCAACCGGGCCGAGAGCATTTTCCGCATGGAAATAAGTTAGCGCTTCACCCGGAAGGTCGATTCCCGCCTTATCAAGAAATCCGAAGGCCCCAAAGTAATCGTAAAATGCCTTGCTTCCGATTCTCTCCGCGGTTTGCATCAAGACGGGGTTACAGGACATCTGAAGTCCCTGACGGAAGGACACCGCGCCGTGTCCCCAGGTACGGTGACAATGTATCGGTGTACTGAAGCCGGGTACGAGGTAAGATCCCGCACAGTAGAAGCCGTCCGTATCCTTCACAACACCCATTTCAAGCGCCATTGCGGCAGTAATTACCTTAAAGGTAGAGCCTGCCTCGTAAAGCTCGGAGACGCATTTATTGCTCCACATCTCAAGCCTTAAATCACGCTTAAGCTCGTTATATTCGTCCGTATCCTCCAAAAGACCGGAGGTATCAAGCTTGTTCTGATAAAAATCGTTAAGAGTATAGGGATCGTTAAGATTAAAGTCTCCCTTTACCGCCATTGCAAGGATAGCGCCCGTCTTTACGTTCATAACGATTCCCGCGACTCGGTTATTCGGCTCCGAATCTCCATAAGTTGCTTCAAGCTGACGCTCAAGCGCCTGCTGAACCGTTACGTCAATGGTAGTAATAAGGGAAAGACCGTCCTCAGCCTTGAAATACGTTTCAAAATCAAACGGCATATCATTGCCGTAGCTGTCCTTTGCGGTTATGTATCTGCCGGCGGTGCCTGTCAGCTCGTCATCGTAATACAGCTCAAGGCCGTATACGCCGTTGCCGTCAGAGCCGGTAAAGCCGATAGCGGCGCTTGCAAGATTATCGTAGGGATAGTAGCGGAGAGAAAGCGCCTGAACGTGCACTTGATTTTCAAGTCCGTATGCTTTGATGAATTCTATTACCTTATCCTTGGTTTCTTCATCAATTCTTGCCTTGATCGTCTCGTCAAGGCGATTTTTCCTCGAGCAGCGCTCGATGATCATATCGTAATCAACGTCAAGAATGTCTGAGAGGTTGCGTGCGATAAGCTTGCTTTGCTCCTCACTTTTTTCTCTCTCGGCACCCGTATTACCCATAAAGCGCAAAAGCGTGCGCTCCATCGACGTAGACTTTTCCACTCTGTCAATATCCTTTGGGGATATAAAAACGCGCCAAGCGGATACGTTCGTTGCAAGCACAGACATATTCGTATCGTAAATATTTCCGCGTCTTGCCGTTTCCTTCGTCTCAACCGTCACCTGATCTATTACCAGATCCTGATAATAATCGTAATTCAGAATTTGCATCTTATAAAGCTCGGCGACAAGCAAACCGGCAATAACGACAAATGCCGCAGCAACTATTGCGCCGCGGTTCTTGAATACAGAAAAGTGTGATCCACCTGTCATTATTACCCTTCTCCCTTTGTCAGCGATTGCCCATGCCGAAAATTACACCTTCGGCACGGGCATATCAAGCTTTTTATGTTAATTTATATTCGCCTTCAGTTGAAATATTCCCAAAGAGCTTTGATTCTTTGGGCAAACGCACTCAAAAGCGATACTTCGGTATTTTCCGTACTTTCGGAGTTTTCAAGAACTATGCCACCCTCACCGTTCACGGAAACGAAGACCTTGTCTGCCTTATCCTTCTGAATCATTCCAAGCTGATCGACAGCGATGCGCTCAACCTCTTCAAGGTCAACTCTTGCATCTCTTTCGCCCTCAAGACGAACAATCTCGGAATTACTTGCAACAAGCTCATCACGCATAGCGTTGTGCATTCTCTTTGCATCGGAATACTGAACGGAGCTGTATACAACGAGCGTAAGAATGCAAGCAAATACGAGGGTAAGAACCGCAGACACTGCGGGAAAACGACCCTTTACCCATTCCTTGCGGCAAGGAACGTCATTCAAATCAAAGGGGTTGTTGCTTTTCGACAACGCAACCGCCTTGCAGGTAGCAAGATTCTTAAAGGGTGCCTTGCGGTCAAGCGCTTCTATTCTTGCAAGTCTGTCAGCAGGGGTAAGCTTCTTTGCCGCCGCAGTACGCATATAATCCTTGTGCTTCTGCATAGCGCGAAGACCCGCATTGCACATCTTAAAGCCGTTGAGATCGCTTGCGCTTATCTGATATCCGGTCATATCTGCTCCTTACAGTTTTTCCGCCGCCCTAAGCTTTGCGCTTCTTGCGCGCGGATTTATTTCAAGCTCGCTGTCTGCCGGTAAAACCGGCTTTTTCGTTACTATCTTCATTTGCGGCTTCTTACCGCATACACATACGGGGAAATTAGGCGGACAAACACATCCGGATGCAAGCTCCGCAAACGCGTTTTTCACTGCCCTATCCTCAAGTGAATGGAAGGTTATAATCGATATCCTTCCGCCGACGTTAAGCATTCCCGCCAGCTCCTTTATTGCAGGCTCGATAATCGAAAGCTCGGAGTTTACCTCGATCCTGATTGCCTGAAAGCTTCTTTTTGCGGGATGGTGGCCACCGTTTCTTGCGGCGGCAGGAATTGCATTTTTGATAATCTCGGAAAGTCGAAGTGTATTTTCTATCGGCTCCGCTTCCCTTTCCCTTACGATAGCAGCCGCTATCTTGCGCGAGAATTTTTCCTCACCGTATGCGAAGAGTATTCTTGCGATCTCTTCCTCGGGATAATTGTTTACGACGTCGCGTGCTGTTAACGATCCTCTGCGATCCATTCTCATATCAAGCGGTGCATCCGCCATATACGAGAAGCCTCTTTCCTCGTTATCAAGCTGATACGAGGATACGCCGAGATCGGCAGTTGCGCCGTCTATGCGATCGATTCCCATACCGCGGAGGGTTGCCGCCGCATTTCGGAAATTCTCTCTTATCACCGTTACTCTGTCTCCAAAGGGAGCCAGTCTCTCGCTTGCCGCCCTTACTGCATCCTCGTCCTGGTCAAAGGAGTAAAGATGTCCGGTTGTAAGTCTTGCGGCTATTGCGGAGCTGTGTCCGCCGCCGCCGGCGGTGCAATCTACATAAATTCCGTCCGGCTTTATATCAAGCAGATCAACCGCTTCCTCAAGCAGCACGGATACGTGTACAAATTCTTCCATAATATCTTACAGACCAAGCTGACGCATAAGCTCGCGCAGGCTTGCAAGGTCTCTCTTCTTCTCCCGTTCCTCCCACAAAGCCTCGGACCAAATTTGTGCGTGATCGCCAACACCGATTATTACGGCATTCTTGTCAAGCTGCGCGTGGTCCTTCAGGTCGGTGGGAATAATTACTCTTCCCTGAGAATCGGGCTCTGCAACAAGCGTCTTCGGGAATATGAATTCCTTAAGCTCCATTGCAACGGAATCGGGAAGCGCCTTGATCTTGTCCGAATACTTCTGCCATTCCGCGTGAGTGTAAATGGCAAGGCAGGGATCAAGCTTTCTGGTGATTATGAAGGTGTCGCCAAGTATCTCGCGATACTTTGCGGGGATGAATATTCTGCTTTTTGAATCAAGGGAATATCTGTATTCTCTGCAAAACAGGTCCATCTCTTTCCTCCTTTTCACCATTTTTAGACATTTTGAAACATTTGTTCCCACTTGTCCCCACTTGTGTATATTATACCCCCTCCAAATCGTGTTTTCAATAGTTTCGCGAATTTTTTTCTCCGAACATGGAAAATTTTCGTCTGTATTTTTGTGCAGAATAAATAAAAAAGGACGGAGATGTGACAATCTCCGTCCTTTTTCTCTGTGGAAATATTGAATTTTGTGTTGAAAACCGCCATTTTTGCGAAAAAGTGGTGAAAAAGGGTGAGCCGATGTTGC
>JAFOAB010000359.1 GCA_017382555.1 Clostridia bacterium | reverse complement strand
GGATGCAGAGGGACTCAGGGATTACGCAAACAGACTATCGGAAAAATGCGCCGTTGCCGCCGCTTTCGCACCTGCAAAAGCCGGATATACCTATGCCGCAGCATCGCAAAAGCACAATATGCGCGCACTTGCACCGATAATAAACAAAGCCTTAAACGGCAAGGGCGGCGGAAGCGAAACGATGATATTCGGCTCGTTTACAGCCGACAAGGATACCGCACTCGCGTTTTTTGAACACGTTTTAGACAATTGATCACAAATCAAGCCGTATCTGCGGCGCTCACATAATTATGCGCGCAAGATTCTTCGCTGCGGAGGTTTTCCTCCGTCATCCTCGAGGGAGCAAAGCGACCGAAGGATCTGAGGAAAACCCCTACGCTCAAGAATGACAGGCGCGCAAGCAAAGGAGAACACATGGACATTTTAGCAACAATTGCAAAAGAGCTTAACATCAAGGAAACTCAGGTAGAAAACGCCGTTAAGCTGATAGACGAGGGCAACACCATCCCCTTCATCGCACGTTACCGTAAGGAGGCGCACGGCTCACTTACCGACACCCAGCTGCGCGACCTTTCCGACCGCCTTACCTACCTCCGCAACCTTGAGGAAGCAAAGGAAAAGGCGTTTACCGCCATTGAGGCGCAGGGCAAGATGACCCCCGAGATAGAGGCGGCGCTTGCAAATGCCGCAACGATGACGGAGGTGGAGGATATTTACCGCCCCTACCGACCCAAGCGCCGCACACGCGCAACCATCGCAAAGGAAAAGGGCTTGGAGCCGCTTGCACTCCTCATCCTTGAGCAGGATATAAAGACCTCCCCAGCAAAGGAGGCGGAGGCTTATATTGATGCCGAAAAGGGCGTTGAGACCGTAGAGGATGCGCTTGCGGGCGCAAGCGACATAATTGCAGAGATAATAAGCGACGATGCGGAGCTCCGCCGCCGACTGAGATACGTTTGCCGTATGAACGGCAAGCTGACTTCCAAAAAGACCGAGGAGGATGCGGGCGTATACGAAAACTACGCCGATTACAGCGAGCCGATAGCGCGTATGGCGGGTCACCGCATACTTGCCGTTAACCGCGGTGAGCGCGAGGACAAGCTGAAGATAAGCATTGATTTTGAGCGCACAAGAGCGGAAAATATCATCATTTCCATGTACGTTAAAAACGACGGCGACGCCGCAAATCTTGTTCTTGCCGCCGCGAGAGATGCGTACGACAGACTGATATTCCCCTCCATCGAGCGCGAGATAAGAAACGAGATGACCGACGGCGCAAGCGAGGCGGCTATTCGCGTGTTCGGACTTAACCTCCGCCAGCTTCTTATGCAGCCCCCGATCAGAAACCGCGTTGCGCTCGGTATGGACCCCGGCTACCGCACAGGCTGTAAGCTTGCGGTGGTTGACGGCACGGGCAAGGTGCTTGATACCGGAGTTATCTACCCCGCGCCTCCGCACAGCAAGCTTGCCGAGGCAAGGGCGACCGTTATCCGCCTTGTAAAGAAGCACGGCGTTACCGTTTTTGCAATCGGTAACGGCACCGCAAGCCACGAAACGGAGGAGTTTGCCGCTTCCCTGCTTTCCGAGCTGCCCGGTGTTTCCTATATGGTGGTAAGCGAGGCGGGCGCATCCGTTTACAGCGCAAGCGAGCTTGCCGCAAAGGAATTCCCCGAATATGACGTTTCCCTCCGCAGTGCGGTATCCATCGCACGCAGACTGCAGGACCCCCTTGCGGAGCTTGTAAAGATAGACCCCAAGGCCATCGGTGTCGGACAGTATCAGCACGATATGCCCCCGAAGGAGCTTTCCAATACGCTTGACGGCGTAGTGGAGGACTGCGTAAACTCCGTAGGTGCCGATCTTAACACCGCATCCGCGCCCCTCCTTTCCCACATTGCGGGTCTCGGACCTGCGCTTGCAGCAAACGTGGTAAAATACCGCGAGGAGAACGGCGCGTTCAAATCCCGTACCGAGCTTAAAAAGGTACCCAAGCTCGGCCCGAAGGCGTTTGAGCAGTGCGCGGGCTTCTTGCGCGTGCACGACGGCAAGGAGCCGCTTGACAACACCGCCGTTCACCCCGAAAGCTATGCGGCGGCAAAGGAGCTGCTCTCCCTTTGCGGCTACGATACGAAGGCGGCGGCAAACGGACTGCCCGAGATTGCCGAAAAGTGTGACGAGATGGGCAGAGCCGCAATTGCCGAAAAGCTCGGCATCGGCGAGCAGACCTTAAACGATATTATCTCCGAGCTTACAAAGCCCGGACGCGACCCCCGCGATTCCCTGCCCCCTCCCATGCTCCGCTCGGATATTATGGATATAGACAGCCTTATCCCCGGAATGGAGCTTACGGGCACGGTGCGCAACCTCGTTGACTTCGGCGCGTTCGTCGACATCGGAGTGCATCAGGACGGACTTGTGCACATATCGCGCATTGCGGGCAAGCGCATAAACCACCCCATCGAGGTGCTTTCCGTCGGCGACAGAGTTACCGTCTGGGTGCTTGACGTAGATAAAAAGCGAAACAGAATTTCCCTTACCATGCAAAAACCGAAAAACACGGAGGAAAAGAAATGACGATAGAAGAAAGAAAGCAGAAGGCCGCAGAGCTTTTCTGCGCAGGTTATAACTGTGCACAGGCAACGTTTGCGTCCTTTTGCGACCTTACGGGATACGATGAAAAGACGGCTCTCCGTCTTGCCTCGTCCTTTGGCGGCGGCATTGCACGCCACCGCGACGTATGCGGTGCCGTAAGCGGAGCCGCAATGGTGCTTGGCGTGCTTTATGGATATGACGAGCCCGATGCGGAACAGTGCAAGGCGCATTACGCAAGGGTAAGCGATTTTCTTAACGCCTTCAGCGAGGTTCACGGCACTATCGTATGCCGCGAGCTTCTCAAGCTTACCGAGAAAAAGGTAAAGGCAGACGAAAAGAACCCCACCCCCACGGAGCGCAACGAGGCGTTCTATAAGGGCAGACCGTGTACAAAATTCGTTATCAGCGCGGTTGAATTGCTTGCGAAGAAGATTGAAGAGATAGAACACAATAAATAATCAACGAAAAAAACGGGGCATCTCGGCGTCCCGTTTTTTTAAAAATCCCCCAGCCACGCAAT
>JAFOAB010000358.1 GCA_017382555.1 Clostridia bacterium | reverse complement strand
TTACACCCCCTTTCTTATTCTTTAGTCCTTCCAAACGAAGTTGTAATTGATAGATTCGCCCCCGTCCACAAGGATACTCTGACCCGTGCAGAAGGAATTTACCACGGTAAGGAAATATGCCCATTCGGCAATCTCCTCCGTACTTGCCCAGCGCTTCAGTGGTGTTTCGTCCATTATCTGTGCCCAAAGCTCTGCATCGTTTATTACACACTCATTAAGGGGCGTAAGCACTCCGCCGGGGTCAAGGCTGTTGCAGGTCGCACCGAATTTGGCAACGCGCATCGCAACGTTTTTGGTATACGCAAGTATACCGCCCTTGCTTGCGCAGTATTCGGGAAATTCGGAGCCGGTATGCGCGCTTGCGGAGCCGATGTTGAGGATGGATCTTATCCCCTCGCGCACACCGTATTTTTCCGTGATCTTGATAAGCGCCTTGAGGTTTATATCGATATCGTCCTCGTTTTGCGTGCCCGCATTGTTTATAAGTATCTCAACTCCGTCTACTGCGGGAAGATTTTCGTAATCGCGCACATCGCACACATAATGCGTGTACGCTCCGTTTTCTATGCTTGCCGCCTGACGGTCGATTCCTATAACGGTATATCCTTTATCAAGAAAAAGCTCTGCAATTGCCCTGCCTATTCCCTGCGATGTACCCGTGATAAGTACCTTCATTTGTCGCTTCTCCCTTCCATAAACTCAATATATTCTCTGCCCACGTTATGCTCCCTCCAGATGTGGGTTATGCGGTATCCGATGGGAGAGAACGCAATTTCCATAACAAGCTCCGCAACAGCCCCCGTAAGCGCACACATGGCGCATTGAAGCACCGTCCAGCTAAATCCGTCCCAAAATATCGGCGCAAAGAACGTAAACACGATGATCGAGAAAACGAAGTTATCGAAAAACTGACCGATAAAGGTGGAAATATACGTGCGCGCGGCATAGGCAAGCTTGCCGTCGGGATTTTTGGAAAAGCTCTTGCCGATAACGTGATTAAGCGTGTTATTCAATACAGCGGAAAGCAAAAACGCAACCGTACTGCCAAGCAGGATAAACCAAGTACCGCCGAATATTCCGTCAAATGCGGAAAAATCACCCGCGTTTGATGGTATTGCACTTGCGGTAAAGAAAATAAAGCAGGTAAGCAGATTTATACCCGAGGCAAGAATGCATATTCTGTTTGATGCCTTGGGTCCGAAATGCTTGGTTATAACGTCCATACACATAAACGACAGCCACGAGATAAGTATGCCGCCGTCAAGCGCTATCCAATCAAGCTGCAAAAGCGTTTTGTTTGCAAGCAGATTCATACATATAACGCTTACAACGAACAGCGTTACAACCGTTGCGGGAATGGCGCGGAGCAGAAGCTTCATCTCCTCGCGCTCACGCGCAATACGTTTTTTCAACTTCAAAAGCACGTTAAAATTCCTTATCTTATAAAGTTAGTGGGGGTCTTTTGCTCCTTTTCGGGAAGGCCGTATGCCTCTTTACCGAGGGCAATGCTCTTCATAAGGAAGACCATATTACGGGCAAGGGTGCGCATGGTCTGAAGTCCCTCGAGATCGTTTTCGCAATCCCCGGGCTTAGCACCGTGAACGCTGTTCCAATACTGGCTGGAGGCAACGGGCATACCGCAAATGGTAAAGTACTTGTTAAGCTGGTCGAAGGTAGCGGAGCATCCGCCACGGCGCGCAACGGCAACGGAAGCGCCCACCTTCATCGTTTTATCAAAGCGGCTGCTGTAAAAAAGTCTGTCAAGCAAGGAAACAAGTGTTCCGTTAGCGGCAGCATAATATACGGGAGATGCAAGAACAAGTCCGTCCGCATCCTTCAGCTTTTCTGCAGTTTCGTTTACTATATCATCGATAGCGCATTTTGCGTGCTCGTAGCAATAGCAGCACGCTGTGCAGCCTCTGATATCCTTACCGCCAACCTGGATGATCTCCGTCTCCACGCCGTTTTCGGCAAATATCTTCTCCATTTCCTTAAGCGCACGGGCGGTGTTTCCGTCCTTCTTGGGGCTTCCGTTAAGCATTAAAACCTTCATATCATACCTCACAAAAAAATTACATCAACGGTGCTATGACCTTTAAAGCAAAGCCGTACAGCTTGATTGCAAGCTTTTCTTTTTTTACTGTTTCACTTGTTACGCGGCGGCATTTTTCAAACGTTTTTTCAAAATCCTCGCGTATTTTATCTACCGCCTTGCCTCCTCGCATATAAGCGGCGCACTCAAAATGATGGTAAAGACTGCGGTAGTCGAGATTTATGGTACCGACAACCGCATCACTGCCATCCGACAGCATAACCTTTGAATGCACAAATCCGGGGGAATATTCGTATATTTTAACACCCGAGGCAAGCAGATTTTGGTAATGCGTTTTTGCAAGCGCGTACGCGCTTTTTTTATCCGGTATACCGGGCAGGATGATGCGCACGTCCACGCCGCGCTCCGCGGCAAAGCGCAATGCCGTCTCCATCGTGCTGTCGAGGATAAGATACGGTGTCATTATATACACGTAATCTCTTGCCCTGTTCAGCATATCCATATAAACGCGCTCCCCCGTTTTGTTGGTATCAAGCGGGCTGTCGCCGTACGGAATAACGATGCCACAGCCATCATAGCGCGCATCGACCGTTGCAAGATATTTTTCGTACTCGGGGCTTGACGGCACCTCCAGCTCCCACATCTGCAAAAACATCAGCGTGAAGCTGTTTACGGCATTACCGCAAATGCGGACCGCCGCATCCTTCCAATGTCCGAAGCGCGAGCCGACGTTGATATATTCGTCGGAAAGATTCACACCGCCCGTAAAGGCAATTTTGCCGTCTATTACCGCAATTTTCCTATGGTCGCGGTAATTATAGTAGGTGGAAACGAACGGCGTTAATGGGGAAAACGCCCTGCATTCGATCCCAAGCTTTTTCATACGTGCGGCATAATCCGCGGTAAGCGTGGTGAACTGGCACGTTCCGTCATACATCACGCGCACCTCAACACCCGCTTTTGCCTTGCGAGCGAGCACGTCGAGTATACCGCCCCACATCTCGCCCTCGCCGATTATAAAGTACTCGAGAAAAATAAATTTTTCCGCACTCTCGAGCGCCTCGATAAGCGCCTGATACTTCTCTTCTCCGCCCGAATAATACGTTACCTCGGAATCATTGTACGCGGCAAATCCGCAGGTATTCTTCAGGTAATCCGCAATCGGTACGTTGTAATTTATTGCATCTCGTTCCCCGGTGCCGAACTGCTCAAGCTGCTTTGCCGTCTCGCCGAACACCTTGGCGGCACGCCTACGCAATGCTCGGTTTCCAAGCTCGCTTCGGGTGTAGAGAAACAAAAGCGCGTTCATCACCGGCATCAGCATTATCATAACAAGCCACGTTATCTTCGCCGACGGGTCCATATTGCTGTTTAAAACAAAAAGCACGACAATGGCCGTTATTACCGCTGTTCCGCCGATATAGAGGTGCATATACTCCTCAAGGCGGACTATCGTAAGTATAAGGATTGCGGCCTGCAGTAGAAAAAGCACGCTGATAACGCCAAGCCGACTGAACACAACGCGCAAAGCACCGCTTCTGCCGCGCTTTATAAGTCGCATTCCCGTACCTGTATTTTGCTTCACTCTCACCGCTCTCCTTGCGAAATCAATTCTTCCGTATTATATATTATATTGTTTGCCCGCTATTATGTCAATAAGCCTATGATACAACTTTAATTTTTTTAATTAGGCTATTGACAAAAGCCGTGCGAGTAACTATAATATATTTCATTATGCTAAAGTACTAAAGCAAATTGCGGAGGTAATATGGAAAAGCTGCATACCAAGGAAGTGGATAAGCTGTTTGAGGCGATACTTTCGCTCGAGACGGTTGACGAATGCTACAAGTTTTTTGAGGATATATGCACGGTGAAGGAGATACTTGACATCTCCCAAAGACTCAAGGCGGCAAAGATGCTCAAAAACGGAGCAAACTATATGGATATAAGCAAGGCAACGGGCATGAGCACCGCGACCATCAGCCGCGTAAGCAAATGCCTTGAATATGGCGGCGGCGGTTACGCAATGATAATCGACCGAGTTGCCGATGATAAAGAGGGTTAAGCGATGAACAAGGATATTCTTAAAAATGATGAAAAGGCGGTATACGCGCTTCGCTCCCTTTTCCGTCAATACGGTTACCTGCCCTTTAAAATGAGCAAGTTTGAGGAATACGATCTTTACGTTAAAAACAAGGATTTCCTCGTCAGCGACAAGGTCATCACCTTCAGCGATACCAACGGCAAGCTGATGGCATTAAAGCCGGACGTTACCCTTTCCATAATCAAGAACGGAGAGGACGAGCCGGGTTGTAAGCAGAAGGTATATTATAACGAAAACGTATATCGCGTTTCGGGAAGCACGCATCAGTTCAAGGAGCTTATGCAGGCGGGCGTTGAGTGCATCGGCGATATCGATTGCTACGATACCGTGGAGGTAATTTCCCTTGCCGCAAAAAGCCTGGAGCTTATCTCCCCCGATTACGTGCTTGAGATATGTCACCTCGGCATTATCGAGGCTCTCCTTGACGCTTGCACCGATGACAGCCGCCTTAAGAGCGAGATGACCTCCCTTATCGCGGAAAAGAACGTGCACGATCTTAAAAAGCTGTGCGCGGACAACGGCATAGCGGAGAGTGCATCTGATGACCTTTGCAGGCTTGCGGGGCTTTACGGTGATATGAATTCCGTAATAGAGCGTCTGATTCCGCTTTGCACCACCGATGCGGCAAAGGCGGCACTTGACGAGCTTTGCGAGCTGAAAAGCCACCTCACAAGCGCAGGGCTTGACAAAAAGATACGCTTTGACTTTTCCGTAGTAAACGATATGAATTACTACAACGGCACGGTTTTTTGCGGCTTCGTTTCCGGAATTTGCGAAAGCGTGCTTGCGGGCGGAAGATATGACCGTCTGCTCACCCGCATGGGCAGAAGGGCGGGCGCTATCGGCTTTGCCATTTACCTTGACCTGCTTGAGGAGCTTGATCGCGTCTCTACCGAAAACGACGTTGACGTGCTGATACTTTACGATGAATCCGACATTGCCGAGGCTCACGCCTGCGCAAACGCGCTGCTGGCGGAGGGCAAAAGCGTAAGCGTGCAAAAGGCAATACCGAAAAAGCTGCGCTACGGCAGTATGACCGACCTCAGAAAGGGGGCAAAATAATGCTTAACGTTGCACTTCCCAAGGGCCGCCTCGGAGAAAAGGTGTACGAAATGTTCGCAAAGGCGGGCTACGAATGCCCCGCAATACTGGAAAACAGCCGCAAGCTTATTTTCGAAAACCCCGAAAAGCAGGTGCGTTACTTCTGGGTAAAGCCCTCAGACGTTTCCATTTACGTGGAGCGCGGTGCCGCCGATATCGGCGTTGCGGGCAAGGACATCCTTTGCGAGTACGAGCCGGAGATATATGAGCTGCTCGATCTGAACATCGGCAAATGCAGAATGGCAGTTGCCGCCAAGAAGGGGTTTTATGATGACGGACAGCGCACCCTGCGCGTGGCAACCAAGTTCACCTCCATTGCCGCTAAATATTACGCGGAAAAATGCCGCGATATCGATATCATAAAGCTTAACGGATCGATAGAAATAGCCCCGATACTCGGGCTTTCCGACGTTATCGTGGATATAGTTGAGACGGGAACCACATTAAAGGAAAATGACCTCGAGGTAACGGAAACGATACTCCCCATAAGCGCAAGGCTTATCTCAAACCGCGCATCCTTTAAATTCAAGACCGCACAGATCGAGGACGTGGTGGAAAAACTGAAAGCACAGGTAAAATACGATGATTAAGATATACCGCTACGGCGAGGTAGCAAACAGCGAGATATTTGCACGCGACGATCTTTCCGCAAACGTGGAGGGCATCGTTGCCGATATTATAGCAAACATAGTTAAAAACGGTGATAAGGCGCTTTTTGAATACACGGAGCGCTTTGATAAGGCAAGGCTTTCCTCACTTGAGGTAAGCGAGGCGGAGATCGATGAGGCAGTTGCCTCCGTTCCCGCAGAATTCCTTGATATCCTGCGTGAGGCGGCGGAAAACATCCGCGCCTTCCACAAAAAGCAGGTGAGAGAGGGCTTTGCGATAAAGGAAGCAAACGGCGTTATTATGGGTCAAAAGATAACCCCAATCGATAAGGCAGGTCTTTACGTACCCGGCGGCACTGCCGCATACCCCTCCACGGTGCTGATGGACAGCATCCCCGCGCAGATTGCGGGATGTGAGGAGATAGTTATGGTAACTCCCCCATCTGCCGACGGCAAGGTAAATCCCGTTATTCTTGCGGCGGCAAAAATTGCGGGCGTTACGCGCATATTTAAGGTGGGCGGTGCGCAGGCGATTGCCGCACTTGCATACGGCACGGAAAGCATACCGAAGGTGGATAAGATCGTCGGCCCCGGTAATGCATTTGTTGCAGAGGCAAAAAAGCAGGTGTTCGGCAAGGTAAGCATCGATATGATTGCGGGTCCAAGCGAGATACTTGTCGTTGCAGATGGAAAAAGTAACGCAAAGCACGTTGCCGCAGACCTGCTCTCACAGGCGGAGCACGATAAGAATGCAAGCGCGGTGCTTGTAACGGACAGCATGGAGCTTGCGGAGGCGGTAAGCGCTGAGCTTGAAAGACAGATCCCCCTCCTCTCACGCGCAGAGATCGCACGCACCTCCATTGATAAAAACGGTAAGATAATCGTTGCAAGCAATATCGACGTTGCAATAGAAATAGCAAACGAGATAGCGCCCGAGCATCTTGAGCTTTGTGTTGATAATCCCTTTGATTACCTTGACAAGGTAAAGCACGCCGGCTCCATCTTTATGGGAAGATATTGCCCCGAGGCACTCGGCGACTATTTTGCGGGTCCGAATCACACCCTGCCCACAAGCGGAACCGCGCGCTTCTCCTCCCCTCTCTCGGTTGACGATTTCGTAAAGAAATCTCAGTTCACCTACTACACGCGCGAGGCGCTGGAGAAAACGGCAAATAAGATAGCGTACTTTGCAAACAAGGAAGGACTTGACGCACACGCAAAAAGCGCAACCGTCCGTTTTGATGAGGAATGATATGAGCAGATTTTTCAGCAACAAATTCGCGTCTCTTGTACCGTACACGCCGGGCGAACAGCCGCGTGACAAAAAATATATAAAGCTTAATACCAACGAATCGCCCTTTCCTCCCTCCCCTGCCGTAATACGCGCGGTGTGCGAGGAGGCGACAAGCCTGCAGCTTTATTCCGACCCCGAGGCAAGCGTGCTTATATCCAAGCTTGCGGAGATATATGACGCTGAGCCTGAGCGGATAATTGCAACAAACGGCTCGGACGAGGTGCTTGACTTTGCCTTTAACGCTTTTTGCGATAACGAGCATCCGATAGTATTCCCCGATCTTACCTACGGCTTTTACTCCGTGTTTGCCGACAAGCTGGGTATTCCGTATGAGGAAATACCGCTGAAGGACGATTTTACCGTTGACGTTAACGATTATATCGGCATAAACAAAAACATCGTTATAGCAAATCCCAATGCCCCCACGGGCATAGCGCTTCCCCTCTCCGATATCGAAAAAATCGTTGCCTCTAACCCCGACAACGTGGTTATTATTGACGAGGCGTACGTTGATTTCGGCGGTGAGAGCGCAATAAAGCTTACGGAAAAATACGGAAACCTGCTTGTTGTGCAGACGTTCTCCAAATCCCGCTCGCTTGCGGGTGCTCGCCTTGGCTTTGCCATCGGCAGTAAGGAGCTTATTACCGATCTGCACACGCTGCGCTACTCCACGAATCCCTATAACGTAAACCGTATGACGTGTGCTGCCGGCTATGCCGCGCTTACGGAAAACGGCTACTATATGCAGAACGCGCAGACGATCATACGCACGCGCGGATATACGAAATCGGAGCTTGAAAAGAGGGGCTTTGAGGTGCTTGATTCCAAGGCAAACTTCCTCTTTGCGCGCCACCCCGATATCGGCGGAGGCGAGCTTTATCTTGCATTGAAGGAGCGCGGAATACTCGTGCGCCACTTCAAAAAGGAGCGCATAAAGGACTTTTGCCGTATCACTGTCGGCACGGCAATGGAGATGAAGGCGCTTATCGACAGTATTGACGAAATAATGGGAGAAAAGAAATGAGAACCTCCGAAGTAAAAAGAAAAACGGCTGAAACCGATATCGCACTTACCTTAAATCTTGACGGAAGCGGTGCATCCAAAATAGACAGCGGATGCGGCTTTCTTGACCATATGCTCACGCTTTTTGCAAAGCACGGCGGCTTTGATCTCGAGCTGACCTGCAAGGGTGACACATATGTAGATATGCACCACACCTGCGAGGACATCGGCATTTCTCTCGGCAAGGCGTTTTATGAGGCACTTGGTGATAAAAGAGGAATCACTCGCTACGGCGATATGATACTCCCGATGGATGAGGCGCTCATACTTGCGGCAATCGATATATCCGGCAGAGGCGGATATTATGCGGATATGGAGATACCCGCAGAGAAGGTAGGAGATTTCGATACCGAGCTTGTGCTTGAATACTTCACCGCCTTCGCGCAGAACGCGGGCATTACCCTGCACGTAAGAAAGCTGGCGGGCAAAAACTCGCACCACATAATCGAGGGCGCATTCAAGGCGGTTGCAAGAGCACTTCGCACTGCGGTAAGCATTGATGCGAAAAACGCAAGCTCCGTAC
>JAFOAB010000357.1 GCA_017382555.1 Clostridia bacterium | reverse complement strand
CGAGAGCCTCAATTACTGCCTTGTTGGTAAGCCCGAGGGCGTCGTTTATGCTCTTGCCCTTTATCATTTCCGTTGCCATGGAGGAGGTGGCGATAGCCGCACCGCATCCGAAGGTCTTGAACTTAACGTCGGTGATGATCTCGTTTTCGTCAACCTTGAGGTACATCTTCATAATATCGCCGCACTTTGCGTTGCCTACGGTGCCAACGCCGTTTGCGTCTTCGATCTCGCCCACGTTACGGGGATGGGCGAAGTGTTCCATTACCTTTTCGCTGTAATCCATTGTTATATCCTTTCGCTTTGGGTTTTGTATTGTGTTTGCCGCGCAGATCCTTCGGTCGCTTTGCTCCCTCAAGGATGACAGCGCGGGGTTATTTGTTGTTTTTGGTTTGTCCGCGCGTCATCCTCGAGCGGAGAGCCCTGCTGATCCTTCGGTCGCCTTGCTCCCTCAAGGATGACTGCAGGGTGCGTAGCGAAGGATCTGCGCGGACGTTCGCAATGTTATTTGTTGTTTTTAACTACTTCCTCGTAGAGGGGGCTCATATCGCGCAGTCTCTGCACGATTGCGGGAAGCTTTTCGAGAATATAGTTCACATCCTCCTCGGTGGTGTCCTTGGAGATGGAAAGACGGAGTGAGCCGTGTGCCTTTTCAACGGGCAGACCCGTTGCAAGCAGAACGTGAGAGGGCTCAAGAGAATTAGAGGAGCAAGCGGAGCCTGTGGATGCGCAAATGCCCTCCATATCGAGAAGGAGGAGAAGGCTCTCGCCCTCGATAAACTCAAATGCAACGTTTACGTTACCGGGGAGACGGGGGCTTCTGCCGCCGTTTAAGCGTGCGTAGGGTATCTTCTCAAGAATACCGTCGATAAGCTTGTCCCTGAGTACGGCAACCTTAGCCATCTCGCCAAGCTCGGCATTTGCGATCTCTGCCGCCTTAGCAAGACCAACGATGGAGGCAAGTGCCTCGGTACCGCCGCGTCGGCCTCTTTCCTGTCCGCCTCCCTCGATAAGAACGTCGGGACGAACACCCTTCTTGCAGTAGAGCGCGCCGATGCCCTTGGGTGCGTGGATCTTGTGGCCGGAGAGTGCAAGCATATCAACGCCAAGCTCCTTGACGTCAACGGGGATGTTACCGACAGCCTGTACGGCATCGGTAAACATAAGCGCACCGCCCTTATGAGCTATCTCGGCAATTTCCTTGATGGGCTGGATGGTGCCGATCTCGTTGTTTGCCATCATTACGGAAACGAGTGCGGTATCCTCGCGCATTGCAGCGGCAATGTCGGCGGGATTAACGTAGCCGTTTTCGTCAACGCCCACGTAGGTTATCTCGTAGCCTTCCTTTTCAAGCGCCTTGCAAGCGTGAAGCGCTGCGTGGTGCTCTATCTTGGTGGTGATAACGTGCTTCTTGCCCTTTTTGCTGTGGGCGCCTCCGCGAATTGCCCAGTTATCGCTTTCGCTTCCGCAGGAGGTAAAGTATATTTCGTTTGCATCGCAGTTAAGTGCGGCTGCAAGTGTGGCACGGGATGCATCAAGTGCCTTTTTCGCCTCGCGGCCTATTGCGTGAAGGCTGGAGGGGTTGCCATAGCTTTCGCAGAAATACGGAAGCATAGCGTCAAGAACTTCGCGGCTTACTGCTGTGGTTGCCGCGTTGTCCGCATAGATTCTTCTCATTTACAGTTCTCCATAGAGGGTTTATTTGAATATATATAAGAGCAGAAAGCAATTTTTGCGCTTTCTCCCCCATTTTTGCATTCATCACTATTGTATACTCATTTTTTGCGTTATGCAATAGGTAAATGCAATTTTTTTGCGAATTGATCATATTGTTGCCAATATTACGGCATTGTATTGACTTTAAGCGGTAAAAAAGGTTAAAATAAAGAAAAAACCGAGATCGGAGAACGGTATGAAATATACGGTAGGCGTTGACCTTGGCGGCACAAAGATGTGCGCAGGTCTTGTTGATGAAAATTATAAGATAATAGATAAGGTAAAGGCCCCCACGGGTGCGGAGAGGGAAAGCGGACTTATCCTTGCCGACCTTGCCGCAATTTGCCGCGAGGTGTGCGAAAAGAACGGCGTAAGCCTTGCGGATGTAGAGGGTATCGGAATCGCCATCCCCGGTGCCGTAGTGCCCGAAACGGGCGTTGTGGTCTACTCCTGCAATCTGCCCACCTTCAAGGATCTTTCCGTAACCGAGGAATTGAAAAAGCTTACGGGTATTGAGAAGATCGAGATAGCAAACGATGCAAACGCCGCCGCCCTCGGCGAGGCGGTTGCGGGTGCGGCAAAGGGTGCAAGAAGCTCCGTTATGATAACCCTCGGCACGGGTGTTGGCGGCGGAGTTATCCTTGACGGTAAGATACTTACGGGCATAAACGGTGCGGCGGCGGAGCTTGGACACACCGTTGTAAAGACGGACGGCGAGCTTTGCTCATGCGGCAGACGCGGCTGCTTTGAGGTGTATTCCAGCGCAACCGCGCTCAAGAAGATGACGCGCGAGGCAATAAAGCGCGCAATCTCTCTGAACATTGATACGGAGATGGTTAAGGCGGCGGAGGGTGACCCCGAAAACGCCGATACACGTATCGCATTCGATTGCGCCAAAAAGGGTGATATAGAGGCGCAGAGACTTGTGGACGAATATATAAAGAACCTCGGCT
>JAFOAB010000356.1 GCA_017382555.1 Clostridia bacterium | reverse complement strand
GTTCTCAACAAGGTCAACAAGTCCGATACCGTTAGCGCCACCGATCTCGTTCAGCTTCTCGATAAGCTCTACTGCGCCAACCTTCTCGCCGTTGAGCATGGTGGGAACACCCTTTTCAAAGTGGAGGGTGATGTATGTAGGAACGTCGGGAGCCATCTCGGGAGATACACCAAGCTCAAGGAAGCCGGGCTTGTTGTAAAGAGGCTCGTTTGCGGGATCCTCAAGATCCATACCCTCATGGCTGAGGTGCCAGAGGTTCTTATCCTTGGAATAGTTGGTCTCGCGGCTTATCTTAAGGGGAATGTTATGCGCCTCTGCATAATCGATCTCCTGATCGCGGCTCTTAATATCCCACTCACGCCAAGGAGCGATGATCTGCATATCGGGTGCGAGAGCCTTGATGGTAAGCTCAAAGCGCACCTGGTCATTTCCCTTACCGGTGCAGCCGTGGCAAATTGCGTCAGCGCCCTCTGCAATAGCGATCTCTGCAATACGCTTTGCAATTACGGGACGTGCAAAGGAGGTACCGAGAAGGTACTCACCCTCATATACAGCGCCTGCCTGCATGGTGGGGTAAATGAAGTCCTCAATGAACTCCTTCTTAAGATCCTCAATGTAGAGCTTGGAAGCTCCGGTCTTGAGAGCCTTTTCCTCGAGACCGTCAAGCTCGGTTCCCTGTCCAACGTCGCCGGAAACTGCAATTACCTCACAGTTATTGTAGTTTTCCTTAAGCCACGGAATGATGATGGAGGTGTCAAGACCTCCGGAATACGCAAGAACAACTTTTTTGATTTTTGACTTATCCATTTCTATATCCTCTGTATTTTTATTAGCAGATTTTGCATCATTATACAATGATTATTCATAAAAGTCAATAGAACCATGCATAAAAAATCATTGAAATGCCAAAATTGTATAATGTGCCAAGGCCGTCTGCCAACAGCATTAAACATTTGTTAATGATGAATAAAAAACGAAAGCCCGTGCTTCGGCCTTATACCGCGCACGGGCTTAGGTCACTGATAAATATCGGTCCATCCTTCATCCGGATCCTTATAAAGCTCTACCTCATAACCGTTTAGATGCTTCATAAGCAGCACAGCATCGACGTTATTCACGGTGCCGTCACGGTTAACGTCCGGTTTTTTTGCTTCTGCACTTTGATTACCCGCCAGCCAATCAAGAAGAAGCTGCAAATCGGTATCGTCAACATTATTGTCCAAATTTACGTCTCCGCCCTTATATACGGTTATCTCGAGAGCGTAAACGGAAGCTGCACAAGCGCAAATAAGTATTATCGAAACGATCAACGATAAAATCTTTTTCATAATTCACCAAGGCATATCCCCGCACCGCCGTGTACAACGAGAAAAGATAAACCCTGCATAAGCAAGGGTGGTGCTCTCTCCCCTGTTTTGTGCTACCAACGTCCGAGCACGGCGGCACAAAGTCGGCCGTGTCGGGAGGTCTGCATCCCCGCAGAGGAAGTCCGAGCTCCATTTGTATCTTGTAGGTTTATAAACTCATCATATCACGCACGGAGCAGGAACACGCATAAATATTATATGTGTAAGCGCGAAAAATTATTCCTTACTGAACGTCGTAATCCGCCTCGGAAAACAGCTCATCCTCGAACATATCTGCGATTCTGTCAAACTCCTCATCGTCATCAACGGTGGAGAGAATGTCATCACCGTTTTCGTCCTTGGACGCAACGAAAACGTAAAATTCGCCATCCTCGTTTTCAAGGGGAGCGAGCGCATAATAAAGCTTGCCGCCGTCCTCAAGAGTGCCTACAACCTCAAACTCGGTATCATTTCCCTCATCATCGGTAAGGGTTACGATATCAACGTAATCGCCCTCGTCCTCAACGGGAAGCTTCTTATCTTCAGCCATATTATCCTCCAAAAATACTGCGGTTTTACCGCTGTTATTTAACATAATTATTGTAGCAGAATTTCAAACGGTTGTCAACACCAAATCATAGATCGAGAATGCTTGAAAGCACGCTGTTGCTGACGTACATTCCGTCGGTCGTAAAGTGGCAGGATTCGGCGTTATCGACTACAAAGCCGGCGTCTACGTAACCCTTCAGTCTGTCTCTGTAGCGCTCGTCAAAATCAAATCCAAAAAGGGATTTGTACGCTTTTTTGTTCACACCCTCCGAAAGACGCATACGAAGCATAACGTACTCGCTTTCAAAATCTGCAAGCGTCAATATTTCCCTGCTGTCAACGGTGCTGTCAAGCGCTTTGTGCTTAACTGCGGATACGTAGGCAGATATATCCTCGCATCTGCCGAAGCGCTCACCGCAGAAAAATGAATGTGCGGCACAGCCAAGACCGATGTACGGGTCGCCGTTCCAATATTTCTTATTGTGCCTGCACTCCCTTCCCGGCAATGCAAAATTGCTTATCTCATAATGTCCGTATCCGTTCTGCTCAAGGAATTCACATGCATAAATATACATACTGTATTCCTCATCCTCCGTCGGCAACGGCAGCTCGTCCTTGCGTGCGAAGAACGGCGTTCCCGGCTCGATCTGCAATCCGTAAGCGGATATATGCTCAGGACGAAGAGACACAACGTGCTTTAAGGTGTTAAGAAAGCTTTCGGCGGTTTGATCCGGAATTCCAAACATAACGTCTACGTTTATATTGTCAATTCCCGCCTTGCGGAGAATCTCGTAGCTTTTCTCAAAATCCGCAAGATCATGTATTCTGCCAAGCAGCTTCAGCTCGTTTGCGTGCACGCTTTGAAGACCCAGGCTTACACGGTTAACACCACAGCGAACAAGTGCTTCTGCAAGCTTTTTCGTAACGGTTGCGGGATTCGCCTCAACGGTAAACTCCGCACTCTCAGCTACAAAAAACTCCTCATACATTCTTGATATAAGCTTTTCGAACAGCGCTTCACCAAGCAGGGTGGGTGTACCTCCGCCGATAAATACGCTGTCAACGGTGTAGCCCTTTGCCTTTTTGCCCATTTCGGACATCTCGCGGCACAGCGCATCAACGTACACAGACCGCGCGTGGTTGCCGCTGCCTGCAACGGAGCAGAAATCGCAATATGCGCATTTTGATTTACAGAAAGGGATATGACAGTACAGCCCAAGCAGCTTCGGATCGTTGTGCATATTATCTCCTTTAATCTGATCTTACTCCTCGTCCAGACGAAGAACTGCCATAAACGCCTCCGGAGATACCTCAACAGAGCCGAGTCTGCGCATCTTCTTCTTTCCTTCCTTCTGCTTTTCAAGCAGCTTCTTTTTTCTTGTGATATCACCGCCGTAGCACTTTGCAAGAACGTCCTTACGCATTGCCTTTACGGTCTCACGCGCAATAATGCGGGAGCCGATAGCAGCCTGTATCGGGATTTCAAAGAGCTGGCGCGGGATGTTATCCTTCAGCTTTTCGGCAATCTTTCTCGCTCTGCCGTATGCCTTGGATTCGTGAACTATAAAGGAAAGGGCATCCACGGTCTCGCCGTTTAAGAGGAAATCAAGCTTTACAAGGTCGCTTGCCTCATATCCCTTGAACTCGTAATCAAGGCTGGCATAGCCCTTACTGCGGCTCTTTAGTGCATCAAAGAAGTCGTATATGATCTCGTTCAAGGGGAGAGTGTAGTGAAGCTCCACTCTTCCGGAGTCTATATACTTCATATCAACGAAGACACCGCGTCTGTCCTGACAAAGATCCATAATACCGCCGACGAACTCCTGAGGTGTAATAACGCTTGCCTTAACCATCGGCTCGTATGCGGTATCGATCTCATCGGTTGAGGGGTAATTGGAGGGGTTATCAATTCTTATCGTTTCACCGTTTTTAAGAGTTACCTCATATATAACGCTGGGGGCGGTGGTGATAAGATCGAAGTTGAATTCTCTTTCAAGTCTCTCCTCGATGATCTCCATATGAAGAAGTCCGAGAAAGCCGCAACGGAAGCCAAAGCCGAGAGCGGCGGACGTTTCGGGCTCGAAGTTTAGCGCCGCATCGTTGAGACGGAGCTTCTCAAGCGCATCGCGAAGATCGCCGTAACGCGCACCGTCTGCGGGATAAATACCCGCATAAACCATGGAATGCACCTCACGGAAGCCGGGAAGCGGCTCGCTTACGGGGTTATCAGCATTCGTAACGGTATCACCGACCTGAGTATCACGCACGTTCTTGATGCTTGCGGTTATATAACCAACCTCACCTGCGGAAAGAGAGCCACAACGCTTAAGTCCAAAGGGCTCCATAGTACCGACCTCGATGATCTCAAACTCTGCACCCGTAGCCATCATACGAACTCGGTCGCCCTCCTTAACGGTTCCCTCCTTAACTCTGATATATACGACAACACCGAGATAGCTATCGTAATAGGAGTCGAAAATAAGGCAAGCGAGGGGCGCGTCGGGATCGCCCTGCGGAGGCGGTAGATCGCGAACAACAGCCTCGAGAACATCCTCAATATTCAGTCCTGTCTTTGCGGAAACTGCGGGGCAATCCTCTGCGGGAATGCCGACAACGTCCTCAATTTCCTTACGCACCCTGTCTACCTGTGCGCTGGGAAGATCTATTTTGTTTATAACGGGAATTATCTCAAGATCCGCATCAATGGCAAGATAAGCGTTTGCAAGCGTCTGTGCCTCTATACCCTGCGTGGAATCGACCACAAGAAGTGCACCGTCACACGCGTTAAGCGAACGGGATACCTCGTAGTTAAAGTCAACGTGGCCGGGGGTGTCGATAAGGTTAAGAACGTACTGATCTCCGTCCTTTGCGGTGTAATCGAGACGAACGGCACGCGCCTTTATGGTTATGCCGCGCTCTCTTTCAAGCTCCATATTATCGAGAAGCTGTGCCTCCATATCTCTTACGGCAACAGTGCGGGTAGCCTCAAGAAGTCTGTCCGCAAGTGTGCTTTTACCGTGGTCGATATGCGCGATTATGGAAAAATTTCTGATATTATTCTTATTGTAGCTCAAAGCAAACCTACCATATAAAAGATTACAGTTTTACTTATACATTTTACAACATAAGCTGTTATCCGTCAAGCATTATTTAATAATTATAAATATAATATAACGAGAGTCGGTGAAATTAACCGACTCTCGTTATGGATTATTCAGCATTTTTTGAAATCAATTCGGAAACGTTGTTCTCCTCACATCTGTAAAGCGCATCCGATGCTCGGATAAAGCCCATATTGAAAAGGCTTACGCGAATTCCGTCGCCTGCGGGATATGAATCCGGCTCAAAGAGATACGCAATAAGATACGCATCGGAGGAATCCGTGCTTACAACGTATGCACCGTTATCAAAGCGTACCGCTTCCCTGTCCCCAATTGTAACCGTTTGCTTCGGCGGGTAGGTCACATTATACCTTCTCAAATCAAGCTCTGCGCCCGCATCAAGCCTCTTGTACTCGATATTGTGAGCGTCAAGAACGCGAAGAATGCACTCGATATACCTCAGGTCCGCGGGGACAACGTATGCCGTGGGCATAGGACGGGAGCCTTCAACCTTGGTGTGAAGATACCAAGTTCTGAGGGCGTCCTTATCCTTATACGTTCCATCACAATATGCGGACTGTCCGGGATCTGTGCCGATCGCCTCGCGCTGCATGTTGGTAATGAAGCCGTTCTCGGGATCGTATTTCTTAACTCGCACGTTTTCTCTTGCCTCGTATACGGCTTTTGCAACGGCACCGTTCGTCTTGATGACCTCATCAGCAAGCCCCTTGATAACGGATACCTCACCGTGCACGCGTAGGGGGAAGTTGCCCTTTCCGTTATCAATGCCGCTCAGCTCGATAAGATATGCAAATGCTCCTCTAACCGCAGAGTAGCTACGCTCCGTTGCCGGGAAATAGCTTGCGTGCTTATAATGCTGCGCTCTGTATCCTATGGAGTTCATCATATCTATGACGCTTTGCATCATCTTCATGCCGAGATGCTCGGCATATACCGGCTCCCCCTTAATAGCTGCGTTAACGTCCATTATGGGAGTGTTTGCGGCACCGTTAAACGCAAGTGCCACGTTATGTATATCCTCGATGGAATAATCGGTGCTATCCACCTTAAGTATTCCAACGTCCTCGTGGCAAGAAACGGTGAGTGTTGGCATAAACAGATTATATACAAGTGCATTGACAACGCTACCGTCGTGCTCGCACATTATAAGATCGCGGTTGGAGTTACAGCCGTCGGGATATTCTCTGTAAAATGTGCGGGTGTTATCGGTGCTTACACACGGGATAAGCACGATTGCCCCGAATTTATCAAGAACGTCTTCTCCGTACTCACCGCAAAGCTCCAATGCATACGAAAGCACGCCCTCCATACCGGCAGGCTCGTTACCGTGCATACCGCCGCTTACCATCATTATCTCGCGTATACCCTTGGAGCGCACCGCACTCGCAACGTCTGAAAGTGACGCATCCGCAGGAATATCATCCTTTGTAAACACCATAACGGGTGTTTTAAGGCCGTAAACCGAGGTGTTAGGCGTGGGATAAAACACGCGTGCAAGCTTGCACTCCTCGGCAATTTTCTCGCAAAACGCGCACAGCTCCTCGTTTGTCGTAAATGCGCGATCGTCCTTATGATAAAGGAACGCGGGGGTAGCGTAATTCTTGAAGCCGATAATTTTATCGGTATTGTAGAACTCGTTAATTACGTGATCGGTTGTATTGGAAAATGCCCTTACCATATAGCTTGATTCCTTGAATGGCTCGAGAAGCATTTTGAATTCCACGTAATCGGACTTGCCGTCTATATAAAAATACTTGATTCCGAAATCACGAGGCGTGGTGTAATACACCTTATAGCAGTAAAGCCCGTTTTCAAGCTCCGCTTCTATATAGCTTATTCCGTTCTCTTTACCCCTTGTGTGTGGGTATACCTGCGTACCGCCCGTCGAAAGTCCGCGTATAATAATCGCGTTCGGCTGTATATCGGAGGAAGGATCGGTGTTGCCGAAATACAGTCTTACATTCGTCATTTTATTCTCGTTCATATCACTTTCCTCCGTTATTTACCTTTTTGAAAATATACCGAAAAGCCGTGAAAAGAACGTTCGCTTCTCCTTCGGCTTTGGTGTTACGGTTAAAACACCGTTACGTATGTATACGGAATACTCCTCGTTTTCAATGGAAAAGCCCTGCTCTGTCGGCGCTTCTTCGGTAATCTTCTCGGCTTCCGTTTCCTCAGCCCCGTTCTGCTCGGGCATCGGTTCAGCCTCGAGCTGCTCCGTTTCCGAGTTTAATGCTTCCACCGAAGCTTCTTCAACTAAATCGGTATTTTCTTCCCCGCCTTCATCCTCCGGCAAGGCAAACCCGACAAGCACGTCAAGGGAGACCTTATAAAGCATCGCCAGCGCAATAAGGTTATCGGTATCGGGGCTTGCTTCTCCCCTTTCCCACTTGCTTATCGCCTGTCGGCTTATGTTTAATGCTGACGCAAGTGATTCCTGGGAATACCCGTTTTGCTTGCGCAAAAGCACCAATCTGTTTGAAAATTCTATGTTCATTACAGTCCTCAAAAGCAGAAAATTCGGCGCAACTTTTCGGTTGCGCCGAATTCGGTTAACAATTAATAATTTTCAGCGCGAAGCTTGAAGTATGCCTTGGGATGAGCGCATACGGGGCAAAGCTCGGGAGCCTTCTGACCAACGTGGATATGTCCGCAGTTGGAGCATTCCCAGATCATATCGCCGTCGCGGGAGAATACAAGTCCGCCCTCTACGTTAGCGATAAGCTTGCGGTATCTTTCCTCATGGGTCTTCTCGATCTTGCCAACAGCCTCAAAGAGGTATGCAATGCGGGTAAAGCCCTCTTCCTTTGCAACCTTTGCAAACTCTGCATACATATCGGTCCACTCGTAGTTCTCGCCGTCTGCGGCATCGTGGAGATTGTCGAGAGTACCGGGTACCTCACCGTCGTGGAGAAGCTTAAACCAGAGCTTTGCATGCTCCTTCTCATTATTTGCGGTCTCCTCAAAGATTTCCGCGATCTGAACGTATCCGTCCTTCTTTGCCTTGGATGCGTAGTAGGTATACTTATTTCTTGCCTGAGATTCTCCGGCGAAAGCCGCCATAAGATTCGCTTCGGTTCTTGATCCTTTGAGTTCCATATCTGAAATTCCTTTCAAATAAATTTATGCTTTATTTTACCATATATTTCACGGTTTGTAAATAGGATATACAAAAATCCGTTAAATATTCATATACTCGACAGTATGGGAAAGAAGCATATCTCCGCTGTAATTCAGTGTTAATTTGAATGGAGCCTTCATCTCCTCCATCAAGGCAAAAAACACCTTATCCCCCTCCCACATCGGAAGAGTGGAGACCTTATCCTTATCGACCCAGCAAAGCACGCCCTCATTACACTCCGTAAGCTCTCCGCAAAAGCCCGTTGCGGTATAAAGATACATCAGCTCGTCGGGGTAGACGTCGTTTAAAAAGTACACCTCTCCGCAAAAGCGGTAGTCGGTAAGCGTAAGACCCGTTTCCTCGCGGACCTCGCGCACAAGGCACTCATCGGGCGTTTCGCCGTCTTCAAGCTTACCGCCGATACCAATCCATTTACCGGCATTAACGTCCTCGTGCTTCTTTATGCGGTGAAGCATAAGGTATTTGCCATCCCTTTCAATATAACAAAGCGTTGAACGTATCATAAAATCAAAAAGGAGAGAAGCGTAGCCTCTCTCCTTTCCTTTCGTAATATACGATTAGTTGAGCTCAGCGAAGTACTTGATAGTACGAACCATCTGGCTGGTGTAGCTGTTCTCGTTGTCGTACCAAGATACAACCTGAACCTCGTAGGTCTCGTCGTCTATCTTGGTAACCATGGTCTGAGTTGCATCGAACAGAGAACCGTAGGTGATACCAACGATATCGGAAGAAACGAGCTGCTCCTCGGTGTAACCGAAGGAAGCGGAGGATGCGTTCTTCATAGCAGCGTTGATGGACTCAACGGTAACGTCCTTGCCCTTAACAACTGCAACGAGGATGGTGGTAGAACCGGTCGGAACGGGAACTCTCTGAGCGGAGCCGATGAGCTTGCCGTTGAGCTCGGGAATTACGAGACCGATTGCCTTAGCAGCACCGGTAGAGTTGGGAACGATGTTCATTGCGCCAGCTCTTGAACGTCTCTTGTCACCCTTTCTTTGCGGACCATCGAGAATCATT
>JAFOAB010000355.1 GCA_017382555.1 Clostridia bacterium | reverse complement strand
TGCGTTGAAAACTGTCAGTTCGCCAATTTCTTATTTATCGAACAGTATTATACCATAAATCAGAAAAGAATTAAAGGATATATTCGTAACTTTATTCTACATCTTTACTATGTGGTGGTGGTCGGGAGTAACCATTGATTTTTCGTACTTTTGTGCTATACTATCTACATCAAAGGTTTTTGCATCAAAAAGGGCAAAAATCACAAAAATAGGTAAAAATGCAAAATGCTCAAAAACCCTTATGTATCAAGGGTTTTTGGGCATCTTTTTGATTTGGTAAGATTGGTGATGTTATGCGCATAGCTCAGGATAAGATGGACTGCAAGAATTTCTACGCCTTTAACCCGTCCTTTGACAACGGAAAGAAGAGCTGCTGAAGAAGGCAAAGTCTCCCTTTACAAGGGAGGTTAACGTAGGACGGCTATTATTATCAAACGGTGTTTTAGAAAAAATGAGAAGGATAGAGAATTTTAACGTTCTCTATCCTTCTTTTATTTGAGCTTATTAGAATATCTTGCCGGGGTTAAGGAGATTCTTGGGGTCGAATACCTTTTTGATACCGCGCATCAGCTCGATGGATACGGGATCAAGAGAGCGATGGAGATATTCCTTCTTTGCGTAGCCGATACCGTGCTCGCCGGATACCTCGCCCTTAAGCTCCTTTGCCTTGGCGTACATATGGTCCATTGCCTCGGCAAGCTTTTCCTTCCACTGCTCCTCGGTGAGATCGTCCTTAAGCACGTAAATGTGGAGGTTTCCGTCACCGGCGTGACCGAAGCACTTGATACGTGCACCGACCTTCTCCTGCAGCTTATGGGAGAATTCAACCATTTCACTTACGTTACTGCGGGGAACGACAACGTCGACCTCGTCCATATCGGTGGTGGAGTTCTTGATAGCCTCAAGGAATGCACCGCGTGCCTTCCAAATGGTCTCGTCTCGCTCTGCAGTGTCGCTTATGAAGATATCCTTTGCACCGCGCTCGAGGCAGATCTGAGCGGCTCCGTCATAGTAGCCCTCGATCTCCTGAGTGCTCTGACCGTCAAACTTGAGAAGCAGATACGCATCTGCAGAGCTGTCGGGGAACTTGCTTCCGAGATAGCTTTCAGCATCGGAAATTACTTCCTTCTGCATAAACTCTATTGCGGTAGGAATGCACTTAGCCTTGATGATAGCGGGTACGGTTTTGATAGCGGTGGAAAGATCGGGGAACGGGATAAGAAGGCTAATGGTCTTCTTCGGGAGGGGAAGGAGCTTCAGCGTTGCCTTGGTGATGATACCGAGGGTACCCTCGCTTCCTATAATAAGGTCCTTCAGATCGTATCCGGAGCTATTCTTAACGATCTTGCCGCCGAAGGTTACGATTCTTCCGTCGGGAAGTACTACTTCAAGCTGACGAACGTAGTCGCGGGTTACACCGTACTTAACTGCGCGCATACCGCCTGCATTGGTGCTGATGTTACCTCCGATAGTCGCGGTCTTTTCGCCGGGGTCCGGAGGATAGAAGAGATCATGCTCCTCAACGTACTTGGAAATTTCCATTAAAAGCACACCGGGCTCTACGGTGAGTGTAAGGTTTTCCTCGTCAAGCTCAAGAAAGTGGTTCATAAGTGTGGTATCGATGATAATACCGTTGCAAACAGGTACACAGGAGCCGACAAGGCCAGTGCCGCTTCCTCTTGCCGTTACGGGGATATCGTGCTCGTATGCGTACTTACATACTGCGCTGATCTCATCTGCAGATATAGCCTTGACAACCGCATCGGGCTTGCTGTAGGTGCCGCCGAGCTCGTCGTGGCTGTACTCCTCGATGATATCCTCACCAAAGAATACTCTGGACTTGTCATTAATTAAATTAAAAATATCGGTCTTATTAGTTGCGTTAAACATTATTTGCCCTCCTTGATCTGTGCGATAAGCTTGGGTATGATCTCATAAATGTCACCTACGAGATCGTAATGAGCGGTTTTAAATATGGGGGCGTTGGGGTCCGTGTTTATCGCAAAGATAATGTCGGAGTTATTCATACCCGCAGAGAACTGTACGGCACCGGAAATACCGAGGCAGATGATAAGCTTCGGTCTTACGGTTCTGCCGGAAAGTCCGATCTGATGCTTTGCATCCATCCAGCCCGCCTCAACGAGGGGACGGGTGCAAGCCATCTGCGCACCGATGAGATCGGCAAATTCCTTGATCATCGGGA
Organism: Clostridia bacterium; assembly: GCA_017382555.1. GTDB lineage: Bacteria > Bacillota > Clostridia > Oscillospirales > CAG-272 > RUG12395. The sequence goes on along the minus strand of JAFOAB010000355.1, from coordinate 4,147 downwards.
TATCTTCCTTGGCCTTAAGTCCGCGACCTACGGCAACGATAACGTCAGCGCTTTCGATGGTGGTAACCTTCTGCTTAGGAACTACCTCAAGAACCTTGGTGGTGGTGTTGAGATCGATTCCGTCAAGTGAGCAGTTGATGATCTTGCCCGTAGCGGCATCGGTACGCTCGGAAGCGGACATAACCTTGTATCTTACGGTGGCAAGCTGAGGTCTGTTGTTGGGGCATACGATCTGCGCCATAATGTTACCGCCGAAAGCGGGACGGATCTGAATAAGGTCGGTGTTTTCGGCCATATCGAGAATGGTGCAGTCTGCGGTAAGTCCGGTCTTAAAGCGAGCTGCAATGCGCGGCGCAAGCTCGCGACCCGTAGTGGTGGCACCGACGAGAATTGCGCAGGGCTTATTGGTCTTTATGTAATTTTCAAATACTGCTGTATAAAGCTCGGGGATGTAGTGCTTGAGCGCGGGATTATCGTAAACGTAAACCTCGTCACAGCCGTAGTGCAGAAGCTCCTCTGCGTTATCGGTAATTTCGCTTCCGATAAACACAGCGCATACCTTGTGATTGATTTTTGCGGCAAGCTCCTTTGCTTTGCCGAGAAGCTCAAGCGTTACGGGGTGAATCTTTCCGTCCTCGTGATCAACGTAAACGACTACGCCATTCCACTCGGCTTTGTTTATTTCGGGCTTCTTTTCATCTTCAACGAAGGTTGCGGCGCCCGCAGGGCCCTTCTTTACGCAAATGCGGCACATTTTACAAGCCGCAGAAACGTCAACCTTTCCGTCCTTTTCATAAAGCGCGCCAAAGGGGCAAAGCTTCAGAAACGCGGGGATATCCGTGATTTTTGAAGTATCAATAACGAGTTTTGGCATATCGATCACCCCTTATATGAATTTAAGCTCTTTGAGCTTGTTTGCTGTCTTTATTGCTATCTCGTCAGCGGTTCCCGTCCAAACCTCGCAGTGGTCGTTAACTTCCGGCGGGAATATACGCTGAACCTGCGTGGGAGAGCCGTTAAGGCCGTAGCCCTCGGGCGCATTATCGCGCAGGTCCTTTAGGGTTACGTATTTGATCTCGCGATCCTTTGTTGCTTGCTTTTTGAGGTAGGAGGGAAGTCTGGGTATGCAGATGTCCTTCTCAACACTTATAAGGCAGGGGAAGGTAAGCATAAGCTTTTCGCTTGCCTCGGGAAGCTCACGGGATACGGTGATGGTAGTATCGGTTATCTCGTGAACTGCGGTAACGTTTGTAACGGAGGGCATCTTAAGCCACTCGGAAATCTCGGGACCTACCTGTGCGGTATCGCCGTCGGTGCTCTGCTTGCCGCAGATGATGAGATCGTAATCACCGATAATGTCAATTCCGCCGGCGAGCGCCTTGCTTGTCGCAAGAACGTCGGCGCCTGCAAATGCGCGGTCGGTAAGCAGGACACCTGCATCCGTACCGAGAGAATAGGACTCGCGAATTACAGCCTCTGCCTGGGGAGGGCCCATGGTAAGCACAGTAACTGTTCCACCCTTTTCTTCTTTAATTCTCAATGCCGTTTCGATGGCATAGAGGTCATATGGATTCATTTTGGACTCAACGCCGTTTCTTTTAAGAACGCCGGTTACGGGATCTACCTCGACCTTGTTAGTGTCGGGTACTTGCTTTATGCATACGATAATGTTCATAAGCTCGTCCTTTCATAAAGTGCTTTACTGTATATTTATAACATAAATTTGAAGGATTTTCAATCGTCTACTGTCAATTTCGTCACAAACGATATTATTTCAGCCATTTTTTGTTATGTTTACATAAAATCGTTAAATTGATATCAATCTTATCCGTACTTGACAATTCCTATTAGATTTTGGTAGAATACTACAAAAAGAAAGGCGGTATACTTATGTCTAATTATCCCACCCCTCATATAAATGCAAAGCCCGGTGATTTTGCAGATGCTGTTCTTATGCCGGGAGACCCCCTCAGATCCGCATTCATAGCGGAGAATTTCCTTGAAAACGCTCGTCTTGTCAATAACGTTCGCGGCGTTCAGGGCTATACCGGCATGTGGAAGGGAGTTCCCGTTTCCGTAATGGCAAGCGGTATGGGTATGCCCTCTATCGGTATTTACAGCTGGGAGCTTTACAACATTTTCGGGGTTGAGGCTATATTCCGTGTAGGCTCCGCAGGCTCTATGCAGGAGAACGTTAAGGTACGCGATATCGTGCTTGCGCAGGGCGCTTCCACCAATAGCGCTTACGGCTCTCAGTTCCGTCTCCCCGGCAGCTATGCTCCCATAGGCGATTTTGACCTTCTGTGTAAGGCAAGGGAGGAGGCACTTAAGCTTGGCGCTACCGTACACGTCGGTAACGTCCTTTCAAGTGACACCTTCTATTCCGATGATCCCGATTCCGCACCTCGCTTTGCCGGTATGAACGTCCTTTGCGTCGAAATGGAGTGCGCCGCTCTCTATATGAATGCCGCAAAGGCAAAAAAGCGCGCGCTCGGAATTTTGACGATTTCCGATGAGATTTTCACAGGTGTTGCCACCACCGCTCTCGAGCGTCAGACCTCCTTCACGCAGATGATGGAGGCGGCACTTAATACTGCAATCAATCTGTAATATGTAATACACAACCCCTGCTTTTTTGGGGTTGTGTATTTTTACTAAATCACGAGTTTAAAAATTGGTAATATATCTTTCATTTATCAATTGCAAAAATGTGTCGAAAATGTTAAGATATTATTATCTTATTTTTTAGGGGGCTTCATATGCGTGTTATAGAAGAGGCAATCAGCCAAAACTGCAAGGTTCTCCCCGGTGACGTGCTGAAGATTGACCATTTTCTCAATCATCAGATCGACGTTTCGCTTATTAGTAAAGGATGCGAGGAGTTTCTTGAGGTTTTCGGTGATAAGGAAGTAAATAAGATCCTTACCGTTGAATCCTCCGGAATCGGTATCGCTTGTCTTGCTGCTATGCATTTCGGCTGTCCCGTTTTGTATGCTAAAAAGCTTTTCGGCAAAAACAGCGACGATAAGCTCTATTCCGCTTCCTGCTATTCGTATACGAAGGGAATTGAATACAATATTTCCGTATCCGCGAAGTATCTGACCCCTGACGATCGTGTGCTAATTATCGACGATTTTCTTGCGGGCGGTAATGCACTCAAGGCGCTTATCAGGCTTTGCGAGCAGGCAGGCGCGCACGTCGTTGGCTGCGGTACAGTTGTTGAAAAGGCTTATCAGGGCGGTGGCGACGCTGTTCGTGCAATGGGCTATCAGGTTCATTCGCTTGCAAGGATCGCTTCTATGTCTCCCGAGGACGGAATTAAGTTCTGTTAGTATTTGATAAAGGCTTGACCTTTTGAAAATAAAAATTTTTGGAGGATTTTAGCAATGAAAAGAGTAATTTCCCTTATTCTCGCAGTGCTGATGGTAGCATCCTTTAGCACTATCTTTGCGTCCTGCGGTGCATCTAATGCCGATTTCAAGGTTGGCTTTATTTTCCTGCATGACGAGAACTCTACCTATGACCTTAACTTCATCAACGCTGCAAAGACCGCACAGAAGAATCTCGGTCTTTCCGATGATCAGGTTATCATCAAGGTAAATATCCCCGAGGGCCAGGAGTGCTACGATGCAGCTGCTGACCTTGTTGACCAGGGCTGCTCCCTTATCTTCGCAGATAGCTTCGGTCACGAGCCTTACATGATCCAGGCTGCTAAGGATTTCCCCGCTGTTCAGTTCTGCCACGCTACCGGTACCAGAGCTCACACCGAGGGCCTTTCCAACTACCACAACGCATTCGCTTCTATCTACGAGGGTAGATATCTTGCAGGTATCGCTGCAGGTATGAAGCTCAACGAGATGATCGCAGCAGGCAAGTTCACCGCAGCTGAGGCTAAGATCGGCTACGTTGGCGCATTCACCTACGCAGAGGTTATCTCCGGTTACACCTCCTTCTACCTTGGCGCTAAGAGCGTTTGCCCCACCGTTACCATGGACGTTTCCTTCACCGGAAGCTGGTACGACGAGGCTGCAGAGAAGGAAGCTGCTAACAACCTTATCGCAGGCGGCTGCAAGCTTATTTCCCAGCACGCTGACTCCATGGGTGCTCCCACCGCATGTGAGATTGCCGGCGTTCCCAACGTTTCCTA
>JAFOAB010000354.1 GCA_017382555.1 Clostridia bacterium | reverse complement strand
GAGTATGTAATTAACGGATATGTGCATTCTTCCGGGGTAGCCCGATTCACCCGCGTAGGATATAACTCCGCAGCAGATGCAGGGCCAGCCCTCGTGGGTAAGACCGTCCTCGACGTACCAGTACTTCTTGTGGAAGCCTTCGTTGCCGCCGTGCAGATGGGCGATGCCCTTGTTGTTTTTGTCAAGGTATATATCAAGACCGTCTATCGTTATCCTTCCGTCGGTAATGCGGTTTGCGTATCTTCCGATCGTTCCGCCTACGCATCCGCTACCGTTCAGATAACCCTCAATGGTATCGTAGCCGCACACAAGGTCTACACCGTTATGGATAAAGCGGTGCAGCGTAGCGCCGTAATCAAGCACGGAGATGCTTATCTGTCCGTTTGAAACCGTGTGGCTGTATATTTCCTCACCGGTGGGCAGCTTGCCCATAAATTCCTTTTTGTAGCCGTTCATCATCCGCCCTCCTTATGCGTTTTCTTTATCGTACTGCTTGCTTAATACCGTTCCGTCGGGCTTTGTAAGCTCCCATTTGAGCGCGTTATAGTCGGTAATTATAACTGTGCCGTCGGAGAATTCGGTACGGTACACTCCGTCCGCAAGCTTTTTGTGGTCGTCCATATACTCGTACTGGAGATACTGAAGTGCCTCGTATTCCTCATACGCGGTCTTAAGGTAGGTCATTGCCTCGTCAAGATCGTTATCGTCTCTGCTGTAAAGATCCACCTTGCCCATCCAGTCGCGTCCCGGACCGAACTTGCTGTTGAAGTACATAACGGGACGTCCGCCGTACTCGAAGAAGAGAAGCTGATGCTCTGCATCCTTCATTGTGTAGTTTACGGTTTCGGAGGTGGGGTTGGACATTACGATTCCGTGGTATACTATCTGCCAGAAGGGAACGCCCTCTCCGAATATGGGGTGGAACTTAGAGCAATCCTTGGTGTGGCAGCCGACGTAAAGCACCGCGTCAAGATCCGCGTTCATAAAGTCCATATAGCCCTCGCACTGGTAGCCGCCGAATACGGAGGCAGCGAGGCGCGCTATCTTGCGGTAGTATTCCTGTGCCTTCTTGCGGCTGACGGGGTGATCGGGGTCACAGCACTTTTCGGGAGTGTATGCGGTAAGCTCGTCTATGTAGAACATTCCGGAGAAGCCGTAGCCGCGAACGATGGGCAGATCGTCCTTCGCGTATCTCTCGTATGCACGCTGAGGGCAAACCGCGTAAGGCTCACCGCCGTTAAGTCCCTTGAGTGCGTATATATCGCGTGCGAATGCGTAGTATTCGCCCTTTTCGTTTCTGCGCTTTGCAAGATCCTTGATATCAAAGTTGTTTGCTATCTCATAAGCACCGCAGCTTACCGTGTGCGCTACTATCTGGTAGCCCATGCGCTGAGCGCGCGCAATAAAACGCTTGAGCGCGGGATCTCCGCCGTAGCGGGGGTCACTCGGATACTGCTGGGGGAAGCGTCCGTCGTGTCCGGCGGGGCCCCAGCCTACAAGGCATATTTCCGCTTTGTCTATGCCGTTTTCCTGCAGCTTGTCTATCATTTTTTCGAGCATTTCGATCGTGCAGGTAACGTGAAGCGGAGGTTCGGTTGCGGGGGTCTGATGGCGGACGGGCGTGGGAATGGGCTTCCAGCCCATACGAACTCTTATCTCCATAGCCTCGGATGCCTTTCTCAGCGGCTCGCGCTCCAGCATCCTTTCCTTAAGCGGACGGCAGCCCTTTACCTCCATCTGATACTTGCGGTATTCGCGTGCCATCTCTACGTAGCCTGCGTTCGGCATACGGTAGAAGTATATGGAGATATCCTCCTCGGGCTCGTCACCCTGAAGCTCGAAAAGGGTGGTTATGCTGTATATTCCTTTTTCGCACTTAATGCGGAAGTGCGCGTCTGCCGCGTGACCGTCCACGCGCGCGAACACGCCGCGCTCGTTATCGCAAAGTCCGCACACGGGAGTGGCGGAAAGCCAGGAGAGGTAGCTGGTGTCCTCTCTGGGGGTGAAATGTGTGGTAACGAAGCCGCATCCGAAATCGGTGGGGTAGAGGAAATATCCGTCCTCACCCGTTTTTGCCTTCAGAAGCTCGGTTTCAACCAAAACTGTTTTGAGATTTGTGTTTTCAAGCATTCTTTTGGTAATGCTGAATCTGAGTACGTTGCCAAAATCCTCGATAGCGAAGGGCAACGGATAAGAGGCACCGTTCATTCCAATGCCGTAAACGTTAAACTGTTCCTTCATTTCATACTCCTCTCTGAAATCAGCCGTCGGCTTTTCTCCATTATAGCAGTGCGAATGCCTTGCGGCAATGTGTTTTTCGGTTTTATGAGTTAGTTTTTCGGTTT
>JAFOAB010000353.1 GCA_017382555.1 Clostridia bacterium | reverse complement strand
CTTTTTATGTATATGACCGAGCGCGGCGTAATCAAAGCCCGCACGGACGATATCGCCCTCGCTTACGGGGCAATAACGGGAAATGGGAGAGGTGGTATCGCAATGGGCGCAAAGCAGCTTTGTTCTGCCGTTCTGCTCAAGCTCCGCACCCGTCAATGGGTTTTCCGTCAACGCGGGCGAGGTAAACGCCCAGCCGTAAACGTCACAGCCCAGATCGGCAAACTCAAATCGGGAAAGCTTGCTTTCCCTAAATATAAACACGTTATCGGGGAATCTTTTTGATGCGTAAACGGAGCCCGCGCTTATCGGATCATGATTACCGGGCGCTATAATGAATTTACAGCGCTTTGCACCCTCGAACTCGCGTATCATAAGCTCAACCGTATCCTTGGTTGCGGAGCCGTCATCAAACAGATCTCCCGCAAGAAGAGCTATATCGACCTCCATACGGCGCACGTACAGCATCATTGCCGTAAAGGTAGCGCGCAGGTCGTTACGCCTCGCCTCGCCCTTTCTGAGGTCAAGGCGGGAAAACGGTGTATCAAGATGTATATCCGCCGTGTGGAAGATCCTTAATTTTCTATCATTCATAGCTTGCTCCTCCCCATTTTCTACACTTCAATTCTATCACACGCGGAACGGATTATCAAGTAAAGTTTGACATTATTCTCGCTATATGCTAAAATGTTACAAACTGTTCACAGGAGGCAACGAAAAATGCTTGAAAAACTGAAAAACGAATGCGCCGAATGCCGCGCCTGCCCCCTGTGGGAAACACGCAAGAATCTCGTTTTCGGAACGGGAAATGAAAAGGCGGATATTATGTTCATCGGTGAAGCACCGGGGCAGCAGGAGGACGAGACGGGTGTACCCTTCGTCGGTGCCGCAGGTCAGCTTTTTGACAGATATCTTTTTGCCGTCGATCTGCCGCGCGAGAGCGTTTATATCGCCAATATCCTGAAGTGCCGTCCGCCCCGAAACCGCGATCCCCTGCCCGCAGAGGAGGATGCGTGCATCGAGCATCTTTATAAGCAGATTGAAATAATAAACCCAAAAATCATCGTCTGCCTCGGCAGAATTTCCGCAAAGCGCCTTATCTCCGAGAGTTTTATGATAACAAAGCAGCACGGCGAGTGGTTTGAAAAAAACGGCCGCCCCATCACCGCCGTCTACCACCCCTCCGCCCTTCTCCGCGACCCCGCAAAGAAGGCCGATATGCTTGAGGATATGAAGGCGATAAAAGCAAAGCTTGATACGATATAAAAAATGGCTGTCTCGATGGCGTGATACTCTTAACGGAGTATCACGCCAACTCTATTCGCCTGCGGCGAGTTCTATTGCTTCGCAGTGATATTCGTCTTGCGACGAGTGATATTTGCTTCGCAAGTTAAGAGGCGAATAGAATACCACTGAAGCCGTAGGCTTCAATATCACTTTTGCGCAGCAAAAATATCACTCTTTGCGCCAGCAAAGAATATCACTTATAAAAAGCAGAAAAGAGAGAGTTTTACGGAATTTTGTAACCGTATTACTCTCTCTTCTGTTTTATCGCCAGTTTCGCATTTGTTTTACAAATGCATCGGGCTATGCCCATACCCTTATTTTATTTCTCCGATAAGGACAACAGCCTATT
>JAFOAB010000352.1 GCA_017382555.1 Clostridia bacterium | reverse complement strand
TTCATAAAGGTAAACTGCCCGCTGTATCTTGATAACGTGATTCTTGCCCCCGAGACCGCAAACGGAATATCCGTAATTGAAGGCAACTTCAACGACGTGGTGATAGGAATGGGCGTAAGCTGCTTGAACCGCCCCTTCGGCGAGAACGATTACCCCTACCTTGTTGGCGGAAAGTGGAGATACACGGGTGATGATCCCGCAAAGGTATACGACAGCTTCAAATCGGGTGACGAAGCAATGATATCCGATAAAGAGTATACGCTTACCGTACTAAGCGGTACCTGGCAGGCCGTAATAAAGGGCAGTGCAAGGCAGACCGAGGAGATCGACGGCAGTGCCGTAAACGGCACTCTGCTTTTCGGCAAGGACGCAAAAATAAAGAGCGAAAATTGAACCGCGGTGTTGACGAAGGCGGCAAATTGGAGTATAATCTTTTAAACTCTGATTTTACATACGGTGCAATATGAAGACCGAAACAAATATGCTTTTTTCAAAGCAAGACATAAGAAAAATACTCTTTCCCCTGCTTGTGGAGCAGATACTTGCCGTTGCGCTCGGAATGTTCGACTCGATGATGGTCTCCAGCGTAGGCGAGGCGGCTGTATCGGGCGTTTCGCTTGTCGATTCCATCAGCATACTGCTTATTAACGTCTTTTCCGCGCTTGCCACGGGCGGTGCCGTTGTTTGCTCGCAGTTTTTGGGGCACAAGGACGCGGAGGGCGCAAGAAGCTCCGCAAAACAGCTCTATTACGCGGTATTTGCCGTCTCCTCCCTGCTTATGACTATCGCCCTCGTCTTTTCGAGCCAAATACTGCATCTCATCTTCGGCAAAGTAGAGGCGGACGTTATGGCATTTGCCAAAACGTACTTTGTAATAACCGCAATTTCATACCCCTTCCTCGGTCTTTATAACGGCGGAGCGGCGCTTTTCCGCGCCATGGGAAATTCCAAAATTTCTCTCTACGTTTCCCTTGCGATGAACCTTTTAAACGTAGGCGGCAACGCGCTTCTCATCTACGGCTTTAAGCTGGGTGTTGCGGGCGCGGCTATCTCAACTCTGGCGGCACGCATTTTCGGTGCGGCGGTTATGCTCATCCTTTCGCATAACAGAAAAAACACCATCTACGTTGATAACATCCTCCGCTTCCGTCCGTCGTTTCCCATCATCCGCAGGATACTGCGCATCGGTATCCCCGGCGGTATGGAAAACGGAATGTTTCAGGTTGGTAAGCTGCTTACGCAAAGCCTCGTTGCGAGCCTGCCCACCGCTATAATTGCCGCAAACTCAGTTGCAAATACGCTTGCCTCCTTCCAGTACGCGGCGGGCGGTGCCGTGGGTCTTACGCTTATTACCGTCATCGGCAGATGCACGGGTGCGGGCGAAAAGGAGCAGGCAAAGCATTACGCAAAAAGCTTGCTTTTCACCGCCTATAAGATCATGCTTATCACCTCCGTGCTTCTCACCATCTTCCCAAAGCCGATCATCGGACTTTTCGAGCTCTCAACGGAAGCGACCGATGCGGTGCTTCGCCTCGTTTTGCTGCACAACCTCGCAACCGTCCTCATCTGGCCGCTTGCGTTCACCTTGCCGCATTGCTTCCGCGCCGCAAGCGACGTTATGTTCCCTATGGTGACCTCCATCATCTCGATGTGGGTGTTCCGCGTTGTGTGCAGCTACATATTCGTGCTTTATTTCCATCTCGGCGTATACGGCGTATGGCTTGCAATGTTCTGCGATTGGCTTTTCCGCGGCTCTATGTTCTTTATCCGTCTTATCAGCAACAAATGGCTCTTAAAATACAGTAAAACTTGATAAAACCGACGAGATCCTTCGCTACGAGCTCGCAAAAGTCATCCTTGAGGGAGCAAAGCGACCGAAGGATCTGCGAGCTCTCCGCTCGAGGATGACCGTCGGTTATCCAATATCTTTTCAAGGCAGGAGGAAATATGAAGATCTTATTTTTCGGCGACAGCATAACCGATGCGGGCAGAAACCGCGATAACCCCAATATGCAGTCAGGCCTCGGCTACGGCTACGTGCGCGTAATTGCCGACCGTCTGCTTGGCGAGAAGCCCGACAGCCACACGATAATAAACACCGGCATCAGCGGCAACCGCATAGTTGACCTTTACGCACGCATTAAAACGGGCGTATGGCAGCACGAGCCGGAGCTTATCAGCATTCTTATCGGCATCAACGATATTTGGCACGAAATTACGCACAAAAACGGCGTTGAGCCCGAGCGCTTCGAAAAGGTATACCGTATGCTTATCGAGGACACGCAAAAGAAGCTGCCGAACGCACGCTTTATACTTTGCGAGCCGTTTGTGCTTGAGGGCACCGCAACCTGCGCAACCGAGGAGATGCCCGACAGATACGAGCGCTTCAAGGGTGTATACGAATACGCGGAAATAACGAAGCGCCTTGCCAAGGAATACGGATTTTACTTCCTCCCCCTTCAGGATAAATTCACCGAAGCGGCGAAAAAACTCGGTGCGCAGTATTACGCACCCGACGGAGTGCACCCCAACGTAGGCGGCTCCTCCCTTATCGCAACCGAATGGATGAAGCTTTTTAACGAAAAGATAGCAAAATAAACGCAAAAAGCGCCAAAACAACGTTTTGGCGCTTTTTCTGTTGACGAAACTGCGCAAATGAGGTATAATTTTGCGTACGTTACCTTGGAGGAAGCAAAATGATCCACAAACGAACAAAGGAATATGCCGCTGAGCTTGCGCGGCTGATAAGAATAGAGACAATATCCGTAGACAACCAGACCGACCTTTCCAAATTCTACGAGCTGCAGGATCTGCTCCGTGAGCTTTTCCCCGAGCTTTTCGCAGTAGTTGATGCCGAGGATTTTGATGGAAGCATGCTGCTGCGCTGGAAGGGCACGGGAGACGGAGACCCCCTGCTGCTGATGAACCATCACGACGTTGTTGAGGCACCCGGTGAATGGCGCTACCCGCCCTTTTCCGGTCAGCTTGCCGAGGACAAGGTGTGGGGCAGAGGCACGCTTGACACCAAGGGCGGACTTTGGGCGATGCTTCGTGCGGCAAACGAACTTGTGCGCGAGGGCTACGTGCCGACGCGCGATATATACTTCCTTTCCACGCGCAACGAGGAGCGTGACGGCGCGGGTGCGGACCGCATCTCCCTGGAGCTTGCGGCACGCGGAGTACGCTTTTTTATGGTGCTTGACGAGGGCGGTATGATCCTTGAGGAGCCGATAGGCGGCGCAAAGGGTATTTTTGCCCTTGTCGGTGTTGGTGAAAAGGGCTGTGCGGACCTTAAGTTCGTTGCGCGCTCGCAGGGCGGAC
>JAFOAB010000351.1 GCA_017382555.1 Clostridia bacterium | reverse complement strand
TTAACGAACTTAAAGCGATCCATTGCCGTATTAAGCGGTCTTACGGAAACGGAGCTTTCGTGGCGCAGATATACGAAGAAGTATTCCGTACCGTCAAGCGACGGGAACACGCTTGCAGCGCCGTTGCCGTAGCCCTGATCGTTTGAATAAAGAATCGGGTTGCCCTCGTACTTTTCATACGGACCCGTTATTTTTTCGGAAACGGCAAATCCGACACCGTAGGCGGAATTGTAATTACCGCCCGCATAAATGAGGTAGTAAAGGCCGTTGTGCTTCATCAAATAGCCGCACTCAAGGACGGTTGCAATGGCATTTTCCCATTCCTCGGTGGCTACAAGCAGCTTTGTATAGGTTTCGTCCTTAACGGTCACCTTACCCTTATCGCACTCTATCTCAACAAGCCAAGTCTCGTTACCGGTGTTGATTTGAACGTGAACGAGGTATATTTTTCCGTCCTCATCAACAAACGGCTGGCCACCGAGCATTCCGTCCCTCTCATAAAGCGTCTTGTTCTTATCGTACGCAACGAAGGGTCCAAGGGGACTTGTAGAATACGCGTAGCTCTGGCTTGTGGTTTCACCGGATTTGAAATCCGCGTGATAGAACATATAGAAATATCCGTCGTGATAGAGGATATTTGCGGTCAAAAAGTTCTTATCGCCGCGTACGTCCTCGGCACGCATTACGATGCCCGCATCGGTAAAGTTAACACCGTCATCGGAAACGTAGCAATAAAGCCCGTCGTTTTGCGATGCACGTGTGCCGTAGAGGTAGTATTTACCCTCGTGATAGAACATATCGGGATCGGTCATGCCGGAGATAATGGGATTGGTGTACGTAAGACCCTCGTAGGAAAGAGCCTCTGTCTCCACTACGCCGTCTATCTTGAATTCGGTAACGCCCGCAAGGCAGGCAACGCCGATCTGTCCGCTTGACTTTCTGTCGGGAATAAGCTCGAACTTGGGGTACGGCTCCTCGTCAAGAGGATTCTCGTTAAAATAGAACGCAAGCTTGCGGTTGTTGAGCGTTTCGTAAACAAGCACTGCGGGATACTCGACGCCTACGTCTATCTTGCAGTATTTATAGCCGAGGGGGTAACGAATATTCTTTGTAACGTAATAGGCGGATACCCTATCGTTTTCGGAATCTATTTCAAAAAGGTAGCCCGTTATCTGAAGCCCGTCGCTTTCCTTGGGGGAGATGGGGGCAAGCACGTATGCCTTTCCCTCCTCCGTAAGCTTGATGGTCATCTCCGTTCTGGAGTTTTTATAAAGCTTATCATCCGAGAAGGCGAATGCGGGGGAAGAAAGCTTCAGCACCGCACCGTTTTCCGCACCGCCGTAAAGCGTCCAGCCTATTGCGTTTTCATCGACCGCAGGGGCTGTGGTCGCATCCGCCGAGGTAGTGTCTGTCACGTCCGTTGTGTCGGTGGTCGCGGGTGTTTTTTCACATCCGAAGAGGCCCACGGTGCCCGCAAGCATAATGGGGCAAAGAAGCGCGGACATAGCGGACTTGGCACCGCTTCTGTGCCAGATTACGAATGCACCGATAACGGCAACAACGGCAAGAACGATTGCGATAACAGTGATGGGGCTCGTCTTCTGCCCCTCTGCCTCAACACTTGCGGAAAGAAGCTCCACACCGCCGTTTTCCTTGGCAATTCCAAGGCTTGCGGTGCCCGTTTTCGTCACGTCAAAGGAATCAAACCAAGCGTTGATGCGCTCCTCGCGTGCCTTTTCAATGGCGGCAAACTCAGCTTTTATCGCATCCTCAACAAGCTTTACGCCCGCCTCTGCCTTTGCTGCATCGCTCACAAGCTCACAGCTTCCGCTGACGGTCTGCTTTGCGGATCGCACAGCGGTCGCACCGCCCGTAGCATATGCTCTTGACACGGTATACGTGCCACCGGATGCGGTTACGTACACCTCTGCCTTGCCGTTGATTTTACCGCCGTCGGAGAGCTTAAAGCTCTTTATGCTTCCGCCCTTGATGGCGATATACGCGTTACCGTGGAGATTTGTACTGCCGACTACGCGTATGCCACCCGTAAACTTACCGCCGTTTATAAGCATATACGCATCGCCGTATGCATCGCTGTCTCCTCCGCATTCAACGGTAGAGGAGAAGCTTCCGCCGTTTATCTCGATATACGTGCCGTTTTTGGAGCCGCCGGTGCCGCGGTTTCCACCGCGCAGACGAAGCCAATCACCGCTATTTACTGTAACTCTTGCACCGCCGTTCTGATAATTGGATGCATCACCGCAGGTAATGCTGGGCAGATTTACGCTTGAGCTTGCGGCGGAGGTCTTAATACCCTCGTCAAACACAACGCGCTTGCCCATACAAACGATAACGATGTTCTTTTCCGTCGTTTCTATCTTCATATCGCGCAGAGTGTACTCGCCGTCAAGAATAAACTTTGCGCCGAGCTGAAGCTTTGCGTTATAAGCATCCATATAATCTACGCCATTATGCACGGATGTAATAGTAATATGTCCCTCGGTTTTGGGGGACTGGAAGGACGAGCTTATCTTTAAGGGGCCGCAGATAACGATCTTTCCGCCGTCATAACAAAGGCGGATGGCGCGCGTAAGGGTTTTTACAGCCATCGAATAGCTTTTTCCGTCTGCATTATCATTTCCCTTATCGGATACGTAAATAACGTTCATCTTTTCCTCCGCTGCATTGGCATAAACGGGAACAAGCGCCGTAAGGGCAAGCACCAAAGCGGCGCACAAGCATAAAATTCTTTTCATATATACGATACCTCAAGCCGAGTTTTTCTAACGTATTTATTATAGAAAAATACAAAAATAATGTCAACAAGCTTTACACTTTTTCAATGTTTTCTGTATATCGGTTAAAGATTTTTGTAAATACAAAATTTAGGTAAATTACGCAAAGGTATTGAATAAGCAACGCGCGAGTGATAAAATATCTTATAAATTAATAAATTTCACACAAACGGAGAATATATATTTTGAATTATCGTTTAACAAGCGCGGGCAAGCCCACAGAGGGCGGTGCAAAGATCGCCTTTGCCATATTCAACCACCGCGGAGAGCGCGTCTATAAGATTGCAAAATTCGTTTCTGCCGACTCCGTTATATCGGGCAAAACCGCATTTACCGAGACAGAGGCGGAGCTTGTTGCCTGCCGTATGGCCGTTTCGTATTTTTCCAATTACATCAGAAGCAGATATTACGACGAGCATTTCGCAACCATCCTTGAGGAGGACGGTCTGCTTGCAAAAACGCTTGCCCCTCTTCCCGCAAAGGAAGGCTTTGAGAAGGACAGCGACACCTACAAGCTTTGCGATATGTTGACCGAGTTTATAGAGCGCCCAACCATCAGCTTTGCTGTCGCCGACGAGGCTGACACGGAGATGAAATACACCCTCGATATATTAAAGGACATATTATGAAAAACACCGCAAGCCGCGGAAGCGGCGTTTTGTTGCATATATCATCCCTGCCGGGAGATTACGGCTGCGGAAGCTTCGGTAAGGAGGCCTTCGACTTTGTTGATATGCTGGCAAACGGGGGCTTTAGTGCGTGGCAAACGCTCCCCTTCTGTCTGCCGGATGAATTCGGCTCCCCGTACAAGTCCGCTTCGGCATTTAGTACCAATCCGTACTTTATCGACCTCCCCACTCTTGCAAACGAAGGGCTTATCACCGCTTATGAGCTTGATAGCGCAAAGCAGCGCACGCCGTATCTGATGGAGCTTGAGGATTTTGAGGCGCGCCGTATGCCACTGCTTGCAAAAGCCGCAAGCCGCGCGGACGAGAAGCTGCGTGATGCCGTAAACGCATATGCGGAAAAGGAGCCGCGCATTGCCGAATACTGCCGCTGGGCATCAGAAAACCTGCCCGATTACGGAAGCACTGATACCGAATTCTTCCGCCGCTTCTGCGAATACGAATTTTACATTCAATGGCAAAGGGTAAAGACCTACGCAAACGCCAAGGGCATACGCATTATCGGCGATATACCGATATACCTTGATGCTTCAAGCTGTGATGCGGAGCTTCACCCCGAGCTTTTTATGCTTGACGGAAGCGGAAGGCCGAAGTGCGTTGCGGGCTGTCCCCCCGATAATTTTTCCGAGGACGGTCAGCTTTGGGGCAATCCCATTTACGATTGGACGGCAATGGCGCTTGACGGCTTCGGCTGGTGGCGCGAGAGGATAGGCTTCTGCTTTAAATTCTTCGACGTTCTCCGCATCGACCATTTCCGCGCTATTGAGGCGTATTGGAGCATCCCCGCAAAGGCCGAAAGCGCAAAGGAGGGCACTTGGGTAAAGGGGCCCGGAATGCCCTTTGTTCAGGCAATACGCTCTGCCGCGGGAAACGGTGAGATAATTGCCGAGGATCTCGGCACCTCCACACCCGGTCTTGAAGCGTTTATGGAGGAATCGGGGCTTCCGTGCATGAGGCTGATGCAATTCGGAGAATATGACGGAACTGCATCCGACCCGCATATGAGCTACAATTTTCCCCACGCTTGCGTTGCCTACACGGGAACGCACGATAACAACACCTTGCTCGGCTGGGTGTATGAATTAAGCGAGGAAAAGCGCCGCCGCGTGTTTGATTACTGCTCATACGGCGGAAACAATATACAGGAGGGCTGTGCCGCAATTATCAGAATGCTGTTCACAAGCCCCGCGAACGTGACGATCCTTCCCTTCCAGGATCTGCATCTCTACGGCAAGGATACCAGAATGAACACGCCCGGAGTTGCCAAGGGCAACTGGATATACCGCGCAACACGTGATGCCGTTGCAAACGTGGACGTAAAATATTGGCGAGAGCTGAATTTCGTTACCGCGAGAGGCACAAACAAATAAACGGAAACGGACCGTACGATACGGTCCGTTTTGTTATTTGCGGGATGTATTGTGAGTCGTCCCATACAAGCATTACACCCATTCATAGAGCGGATATTATCCGCCCGCATCTTTCCTGATCAAAAATAATAATAGCTTGCCGCGGACGTGCGGTGCACGTTGCTTTTACCCTGCTTTGCATGCTTTGCCTCAACTCGTGCGCGAAGCTCACGTTCCTCGCGGCGACGGCAGACGAAGGCATTATAGAGGCTTTGTATCTCACGTCTGAACACGAATGCCCACAGCGCGATATCAAAAAGCAGACTAAGCGCAATCTTTGCAAAAAGGCCAAGCCCCGCAAATTCAAATACTCCCGCAAAAAACACAAAACCAAGCAGCATAGCAATCATCCTTTCATATATACGCTTGAAGGTCTTTTCCCTTCCGCACTTATATAATACAGGATGCACTGTCCCATAAACGGGACTTTTAAACATTTGTTTATAATTAAAAGGGGTTGCAAGTGCAACCCCTTTTGTGTATCTGATTACTTACCAGCTACGCTCATATTTTCGATAAGAACTGCAGGGGAACCGAAGGTGGTATAGCCGCCGGAGAGGCTGAAGTCCACCTCGTTCGAGAGTGCCTTGATGTCCTTGATAAGCTGGAAGAAGTTGCCCGCGATGGTAAAGCTCTTTACGGGCTTGGTGCGCTTGCCGCCCTCGATAAGGAAGCCTGCGCTTTCAATGGAAAAGTCGCCCGTTACGGGGTTTGCGCCCGCGTGGAGACCCTTGACCTCGGTAACGTAGATGCCGTTTTGCGCCATCTCGAAAAGCTCCGCCTCGGTCTTGTCGCCCGCCTCGATAGCGAACGCATAGGGGCGAATGTCATTACCGCCCTTGGAGGAGTTACCCGTGGTCTCACAGCCTGCCTTTGCGGCAGTTGCGCGGTTATAAAGCAGGGTCTGAAGCACGCCGTTCTTTACCACGTCCTTGCGGTAAGCGGCAACGCCCTCACCGTCAAAGGGGATCTGCACGGGAATGCCCTCGCGCATCGGGTCATCGGTAATGTTGACGATGTCAGCGGCAATCTTTTCGCCCTCCTTGCCCGCAAGCAGGGACATACCCGCCTGTGCGGTCTTTGCGGAGAATGCGTTGGAGAAAACGGCAAGAATGGTGCGCATCTGCTTTGCATCAATTATGATGTTATATTTGCCGGTGGCAACGCTACCGGAGCCAACCTTTTCAAGCGCGGTATTTACCGCCTCTGCGGAAAGCTCTGCAAAGCTCTTCTTGCCAAGCTCTGTCATCGCAAAGCTATCCTGGAATTCGCCGTTATCGTTTACAACTGCAACCGCATAAGCAAAATTGATTCCGCTTGATGCCTGCAGATCAAGACCGTGGGAGTTGACCATACGAACGGTCATCTCACCTGTGGAAACGGCAGACTGAGTGCCGTCCGTTACCTTGTCGCTTACCTTATACGTCTCGCTCTGAATATCCAGCGCGGTCTTTCTTATCTCCTCGGGTGTCATGGGCTTGTATGCGGGAGCATTGGGGGTGCCGTAGCTCTCCGAGCCCTTGAAGATACCAACGGTATCAGGCTTGTCGGTATATTTTGCGTTCTCTGCCGCACGCGCGGGGAGCTTACGCATCTCCTCTACCTCCATAAGCTCGGTAGAAGCAAAGCCCATCTTGCCGTCAACAACGCAACGGAAGTCAAGCGCACCGCTTACGTTGGAGGAAAGGGAGCTTATCTCGTCCTTAAGGGTTTCGGCGCTTACGCTTGCCTCAGACTCATAATATATCTCGTACTCGGTAATGCCAAGCTCTGCGGCGCTTTCGGCAATTGCCTTTTTAAGAAGCTCAAAATTCATCTTATTTACCTCCTACGGTGATGTTGGAAACACGGATAAGGGGCTGACCTACGTCGGTGGGAACAGAGCCGCTGGAGCTTCCGCACATGCCCTGACCGGTTGCAAGGTTCTGACCGACCATATCAATGTTCATAAGAATTTCCGCACCCGTTCCGATAAGGGATGCACCGCGCACGGGCTCGCAGATCTTACCGTTGCGTACGATATAGCCCTCGCTTACCGCAAAGTTGAACGCACCGGTAAGGGGATTTACGGAGCCGCCGCCCATGGACTTGGCGTAAAGGCCGTACTCGATGGATGCAATGATATCCTCGTTCTTGTCGGGACCGTTATCGATAAAGGTGTTGGTCATACGGGAGGTGGGCTCGTATGCATAGCTCTCGCGTCTGCCGTTACCCGTCATGGGCATACCCATACGGCGGCTGCCGAGGCGGTCTATCATATAATTCTTGAGTATACCGTTTTCTATCAGCACGTTGCGCTGGGTGGGGTGACCCTCATCGTCGATGTTAACAGAGCCCCACGCACCGGGAATGGTGCCGTCATCAATCGCGGTAACCTTGGGGTTTGCAATCTGCTGTCCGAGCTTGCCGCACATCTGCGAGGTACCCGTACCAACGGAGGTTGCCTCAAGGGAATGACCGCACGCCTCGTGGAATATAACGCCGCCGAAGCCGTTTTCAATAGCTACGGGCATCTGACCTGCGGGGCAGTAATCTGCAACGAGATTGGTTATCGCCTGCTTTGCGGCGGTAATACCGATCTCCTTGGGATTGAACAGCTCAAACACCTCAAGGCCCATTCCGCGTCCGGGCGAGCAGGAGCCGGACTGCATTTCGCCGTTTGCGGCGGCAGTAGCCTGAACAGCCATTCTTGTACGGATATGGCGGTCGGTGGTAAGAAGTCCCTCTGTATTTGCTATCTGGATGGTGTGGTCAACGGTAAGCAAATTGCCCACTGCCTGCGCAATACGCTCGTCATATGCGCGAGCCGCCTCGCAAGCCTCCTTGAGAAGATCGGTCTTGATCTTCATATCCGCATCTGCGGGGCAGATACGTACCGGATGGATGTTGGGGAAAATACGCTCGGTAAGACGCACGTTTTGAGGCATATTCTTATCGCCCATTGCTGCGGCAACCGCACGCGCGCATTTGATAAGTCCCTCACGGGAGATATCGGAGGTGGAGCCGTAAACTGTTCTGGTGCCAAGGAATGCACGGATTCCCACACCGGAAACGGTTCTGTCGCCTATCGCGTCTATCTGACGGTCAAGCAAACGGATGCTGCCGTTGCGCGTCAGCTCGCAATATACCTCGGCAAAATCCGCACCCGTGGATACGGCAATACCGAGAATTTCTTCAAGAAGTCTTTTTTCAAGCATTTTGTTTTGTCCTTTCTGAAGCTTTTATCCTTTATATTGTAACAGATTAAAAACGAAAATGGAATACGTTTTTCAATTTTTATAAAGCCGCTCGTCAATATCGCCCTCGGTTTCAAGAAGCACGTCAACGCCGTCCGCTCTTGCGTAGATCATTTCAAGCACCTGCTTCATTCTTACGGCATCGCAAAGCATAGCAGAAGCATCACCCACAAAGCCGTCAACGATACAGCCGTGATAACGGAAAGGCTTCTCGTAGCGCGGGTAACGGTGGTGAACGTCGTTTATATGGTAGCGCAGCTTTCTTTTCTCCACGCGTCCGTCGGCGTGTTTTACGGTAACGTCGGCAGGCTCCGCGCTTATGCGGTTCGGAAGTCCGAGCATCTCCTCCGCACAATGGAGAAAGGTGTTTCTGTCATGCCCAACGCCGATAAGCAAAATATAACCGTAAGAATCGTAGATCTTGCCGTAACAGCCAGCGGGGCTTGTGGATGTAAAAACGTCGTTGTCGCAGGCAATGAATTCGTCTGTCAAAAAATCGTTTCCAAACACCGACATGGAGTGCGTGGGATGCAGAGTGCGGCGTGATTCGGAATGGGCGATGGCAAGGTCGGCAAGGGTGCCAACACAGCTTTTGTCGTCGAGAACGTCAAGGGTCGGATGCTTCCCCTCCAGCAGATTTGCCCAGGTATGTGCGGGAAAGGTAAGCGTGCCGCCATCGGAGGTAAAATACTCTATCAGCGCCTCAAGCAGTCCCTCTCCCCTGCCCTCTACCTCGCCCACGGCACGCAGAGAGGAATGAACGTGCACAACACTCCGCCGCGGCGCCTTCATATCCGAAAGTTGCTTTAAAATATCTGCCTTTGTAAACATAGCCCACCGCCAAAACGTTTTTAC
>JAFOAB010000350.1 GCA_017382555.1 Clostridia bacterium | reverse complement strand
AGAACGATAAGGACAGCTATTACACAGTTAGCCTTTAAATAACAAAAATGCATTGCGATATCAGTCGCAATGCATTTTTTTGTTGTTTAGTCTTTGTTAAGAACAGAATGTAAGAACTGGCGCGTTCTGGGGTTTGCGGGATCGTTGAAGATCTGCTCGGGTGCGCCCTCCTCTGCGATGTTTCCGTCTGCCATAAACAGCACGCGGTTTGCAACGTTCTTTGCGAAGTTCATCTCGTGGGTAACTACTACCATGGTCATACCCTCGTCCGCAAGGGAGCGCATTACGGAAAGCACCTCGCCTACAAGCTCGGGGTCAAGGGCTGAGGTAGGCTCGTCAAAGAGCATTACCTCGGGCTCCATAGCAAGCGCGCGAATAATGGCGATACGCTGCTTCTGACCGCCCGAAAGACGGCTCGGGTACTCGTTTGCCTTGTCGGTAAGTCCGATACGCGCAAGCAGTTCCATTGCCTTTTCCGTTGCCTCTGCCTTTGTTTTAAGCTTTAATTCAACGGGGGCAAGGGTGAGGTTATCCATAATGGTAAGATTGTTAAAGAGATTGAAATGCTGGAACACCATACCCATACGGCGACGTGCAACGTTAAGGGGAATGGAGTTTTCCGCATTGTATGCCTTGATAGCGGCATTGAAGGCGTTGCCCTCGTTCTTTTTAAGAAGGCGCTCTGCGATTATCTTATCAACAGCCGCACCGCTTTCCATACCGGAGGCAATCAGCTTGCCGGCCGTAGAGCCGAGCGCTATAATTTCGGGATGCAGATAGGCATCAGCCGAGGTTATCATTTTATCCTCAAGCCAAACCTCGCCGCCCGTGGGCTTTTCAAGAAGGTTCATACAGCGGAGCAGTGTGCTTTTACCGCTTCCGGAGGGACCGATGATAACTACTCGCTCGCCCTTTTTGATGTCACAGGATACGTTTTTCAGTACCTTGACCTCGCCAAAGTTTTTGGATACGCTTTTAACGCTTATCACTTGCCCTCAACCTCCTTTCAATGATCTTGATAGCAAAGGTAAGTGCGTATACTATCGCAAGATAGAATATAGCCGCAACCACCATAGGTGCAAAATAGCTTGCAAGATTGTTTCCTCCGCCAACGTTCTTTGCGGCAGCGGTAAGGTCCTGCATACCTATCATCGTAACGATTGAGGTTTCCTTGATAAGGGCAATCAGCTCGTTACCGATAGCGGGGATAACGTTCTTTATCGCCTGCGGAATAACGATGCGCATCATTGTGGTCTTCTGGGAGAGACCGAGGGAAAGACCTGCCTCTGTCTGTCCTATATCAACGGAAAGGATTCCCGCACGGATATTTTCCGCAACGTAAGCGCCGGAATTGATTCCGAATGCGATAATAGCGGTAACAGCCTGGGGAAAGCCGCGGATGGTAAGAATAACGAATGCCATAATAAACAGCTGAAGCGCCATAGGAGTTCCGCGTACTACCGTTATGTAGATATCACAGATAAGGCGCGGCACAGCCATTGCCTTGTTTTCCTTGGGGGTGAGCTTGATAAGAGCAACGATAACACCCAAAAGAAGACCGAGCAAAGCGGCACCGACGGAGATTATCAGCGTCAGCTTCAGGCCGTTGAAGAATATGTCGAGATACTTAGCGGTGCTGAATATCTCCACAAGGTTTTTTAGAAACATTTTCTATCCTCATTAAATGGGGCTGCGCGTTTCCGTGCAGCCCCTTGGTATTAGTAGTTAATTACTTATCCATACCCATGTGCTTGAGAACGAGTGCGTTTATACCCTCGGCACCAAGCTCAGCGAGTACAGCGTTGATAGCATCAAGAAGCTCCTTGTTGCCCTTAGCAACGCAGATAGCGTAATCCTCTGCGGTGGGGTAGTCAGCCTCGCCGTCGCCGCCCTTGTAGTAGAGAGCTGCGCAGGAGTACTGGGTGTTCTTGCCTACAATGTACTCAGCGGGGAGCATATCGCAAACTGCAACGTCGCAGGTGTTAGCACCGATAGCGTCAACAGCAAGCTGTGCGCTGTCGAAGCGTGCAACCTCAGCGCCGGAGCCGTTAAGAACGCCGGTCCAATCGTAGCCGTCCTCGCCCTCCTTCGCAGCGATCTCGTCGCTTACGTAGAAGTCACCGGTGGTATCCTGCTGAACACCGATCTTGAGGCCTGCGAGCTGATCCCAAGTAACGTAATCGTCACCGTCAGCGGTCTTGCCTGCGGGGGTGAGTGCGCCGTTCTTGTATACAACGTACTGAACGGAGGTGAAGTAGGTGTTGGAGAAGTCAACCTTCTCAAGACGAGCATCGGTAACGGTGATGCCTGCAGCACCTGCATCGCAGATCTTGCCTGCTGCAACGTTATCAATGATAGCTGCAAACTCTACGTTTACGAACTCGAGCTTCATGCCGAGCTTCTCGGCAACCTTTTCCATGATCTCTACGTCAACACCGGTAATGGTGGTGCCTTCGTAGTACTCAAAGGGAGCGAAGTATGCATTGGTCTGAACGATAAGGGTCTTCTCTGCGCCGCATCCGGTGAATACGAGAGCAGAAGAAAGAATGAAGAGTGCGCAAAGCAGAAGGGATATAAGCTTTTTCATGATTTCCTCCATGCGGATTATACCGCAAAATAATTTAGTGACAGGACTTATTATATTGTAGAAAGCGTTATTTGTCAATGGATTTTGGAAAAACTTTCATTATTTATATATATTTATGCATCAATTTGAATATTTTACTCGTTTTTTCTTTTTGCACCGATTTCGACCCATGCGGGCTTGAAGCCGCATCTAAGGGCGATGTTCCACGAATGATAGTTGGAGACGCTTGTGCCGTAGAAGGGAATATCACCCATCTCCTCAATTTTGTTTTTCAGTAGAGTAACGAGGTACGTTCCTATGCCGAGAGAGCGGTATTGGGGCATAACGTCAATGCCAATCTGCATCCAGCCCTTTGCATCCTCGGAGCAGCCCGCCATTCCCATTATCTTATCGCCGTCAAGCGCGACGACAACAATGCGGTCGGGGCGCTCGGGGTGGAAGCGGTCGCATATCGCATTCGGAAAACGCTCGTCACCGTAAAAGCTATGTATTTCCTCACCGTAATACCATTTTACGGGCAGAGAGATCATAGGGCATACGTGTCTCGCGGGCAAAAACATATGATGCGTTTGTGTAAGCGAATACGAGTATTTGTTCAGCTCCGCTTCGATTGGCAGGAGGTTCGGTATCTCGAAAAGCCAATGCCCGGGCTTGCCCTCTGCGTAATCCTTGAGAAAGGGGTGCAGGCAAGGATCCGCGGTTATCACCGCATTACCCCCAAGCGTGACCATATGAAAGAAGTATTTCTCGCTTCCGTAAATCCTCCGCCCGTCAATGAGCGCAGATTCTGTAATTACGTTTTTTCCTCGATCAAAATCCTCGGGCGAGCAGTTGTATTCAAGCGCGAGGAGGTTGTGTAGTTTGTATTGTATGTTCATAGGTTTTTCTTCCAATTACAGTTATTATGGTATATATTATGGCACATAATATATGTATTTGCAAGGAAAAAGATTTTAGGGGTAAACAAAAATTAAATAGTTTTTCAGCAATGCGCATTTGCGCACACCGCCTATTGACAATGTAATTAAAGTATAATATAATAATAAAGTTAATGCGGGTATGGCGGAATTGGCAGACGCGCCAGACTTAGGATCTGGTGTCTTTCGATGTGCAGGTTCGACCCCTGTTACCCGCACCAAACAGTAGAAATCCGAACCAAAAGCCGGTAGGCGAAGGGTTCGGATTTCTTTTTGTGTTCGGTGATCTGTGATGTTGAACGACTCATCCGTCAGCTTTGGCTGTCACCTTCCCCCGCCTATGCCGCATATGGCGCCGATCACGGACGCGCAAAGCGCAACTGCAAATACAATAAACAGCATAATGATTACCGACCGATAAAAGCCAAGGCTTTCGTTTGTGATAATGGGTACGAGACAATGATAGCACCTTCCGCTTGTTGTGTCAAGATGATGGCTTGCGCGATGCTTTCATTTATTTTGCTGAAATTTTCTTATATCTGTTTACATTGCGGTGCGCATATTGTATTATAAAGAAAAAAGCATTTTGAGGTGCTATATGGATACAGTAAAACTTTTTGACAAGCTTACAATTCTTCCCGCGCTTATAAAGGAAAAGGGCGGCGTTGAAACCGATGCAAGGCTCGCGGGCTTTTCCGTTACCGATACCGTAGAAAAGAAGTATGACGACACGTACGTTGTGCGCCGTACTTATAAAAATGAAAGCACCGAAAATAGGGAAGTGCAGTTCATTTTCGACGTTGCGGCAGACTATGCGCCCGAAAGATATACCATCCCCTCCGTTTCTTATAACGGAAACCTTCGTAGCGACGGCACAGAACCGCACGGCTGGGAGAAGGACGGCGTTGTCTGGACTTATTCCTCAGACCGCACCTCCGTGCCCGCTTGTACGGTTTTTGAAAACGCAGAGACCGTAACGGCGCTTTTTGCATCCACCCTTTCCAAGGCCAATCTCATTTGCTCCGCATCCGTAATTTTTGCGGAGAACGATAAGCGCCACCGCATTCTGTGGCCCGATTCCAATATGCCCCTTGAATATACCGATCACGACGTTTCAAGCGAGGGATATGAGAACTTTATGGCGCTTGCGGTAGGTGAGGAATTTACTTGCGAGGTGTACGTTTTCTGCGCTAAGCCCATGTGGCTCAATTACGGTACCGCAACGCTTATTGACCGCCTTTGCGATATTTTCCCATTTGAGCATAAGGCACATATCGACTCCGCGCTTGCGCGCAAGGCGGGATACGCGCAGATAGAGGCGCACACCAAGAAGCTTTCAAACGGCGTATATATGGTGGGTAACGCATACCGCGATTGCCCCGACAAGGACGGCCAGTATATGCCTTGGGAGGTATACGAGTGCGGTTGGTCCGGTCAGTGCTGCAGTGCCGCGCGCCATTACCTTGAAAAGTGGAAGCGCGAGGGTGACGGAAGATATCTTGAAATGGGTCTTTCCTGCCTTGACGCTTGGTGCGATTCACAGTTTGAAAACGGACTTATTCAGATAAATTACATACGCAGTATAAACACGAACTATCTCCCCGCAGACGTTTGTAACCTCGGCTGGTTTGCGCACGAGCTGATGCTTTCCGCAAAGCTGCTTGAGGATACGGAATACGCGCGTCCGAGATATTTTGAGTGCGCTGAAAAAACACTCAAAGTCCTCATCGCCGGTTATACCGACGAGGATGCCTTCGGTATGCGCTGGAATATGGACGGCACAAAGGCAACCGCAGGAGGATCTGCGGGCGGATTTGT
>JAFOAB010000349.1 GCA_017382555.1 Clostridia bacterium | reverse complement strand
TACTGCCAAGCTCCATCATATATTTCCGCACGTATTTCTACGGTGTGCTTGCCTCGTTTATGTACAACATTGCAACGGGCATTCTGCACGCGGTAGGCGATAGCAAGCATCCGCTTTACTACCTTATAGCGGCATCTGTCACGAACGTACTGCTCGACCTGCTGTTTATCGCCGTATTCAAATGGGGTATCGCCTCCGCGGCGGCGGCAACCGTAATTTCCCAGTTTATCAGCGCGTTTTTTGCTCTGCGCCGTTTGATGACGGTAAACGAAAGCTACCGCGTCAACCTGCGCGAGATACGCTTTGATTTGCCGATACTGAAAAGCATCATCCGCTTCGGTCTTCCCTCGGGCGTGCAAAACTCCGTTATCGGCTTTGCAAACGTAATGGTGCAGAAGAACATCAATATCTTTGAAAGTGATGCGATGGCGGGTTGCGGCTCTTATGCAAAAATCGAGGGCTTCGCATTTTTGCCCGTCACCTGCTTTGCAATGGCGCTTTCCACCTTTGTCAGCCAAAACCTCGGAGCAAATCAGCCCGACAGAGTAAAAAAGGGCACAAAAATCGGCATTTTCTGCTCAATGACCGTAGCGGAGCTGATTGGAGTCACGGTATTTCTTACCGCACCGTTTTTGCTCCGTATGTTTAACGACGACCCAGCCGTTATCGCATTCGGTGTAAAGCAGGCGCACATCCAGCCGCTGTTTTACTGTCTGCTTGCCTTCAGCCATTGTATGGCGGGCATTATGCGAGGTGCGGGAAAGGCGTACGTACCGATGACGGTAATGCTTATCTGCTGGTGTCTTATCCGCGTTACCTACATAACGATAATGGTCGATATCTTCCACGAGATCGCATTCGTATTCTCGTCATATCCGCTTACTTGGTCGTTAAGCTCCATCGTATTCCTCATTTACTATCTGAAAGCAGATTGGACAAACGCATTCAAAAAGAAAGCATAAAAAAAGCGGTGCGCTCGCACCGCTTTTTTTATGCTTACGGATTCCACCGGCAATACAAATTCCGCCGAATATTCACGCGGTATCTTTCCTTGAGCTTCGATCGCTGATCGGATAACTCACATCATCTCCACCGGCACCGAAGCCGCGTTTTGCAACGCGCGGACAAAGCGTTCGTTCAAGCTTTCTTTGAATGCTGTCGGGTCAAAGCCACGGCACACAAATCCTGCCTCACGCCCAAGACTTGCCGCTTTTGATGTTCCTGTCTGATGATAAGGCTCAATATGGATGGCACGCAGGTTTTTAAGCTTCTCCGCAATACTCAAAACATACGCAAAATGCTTCTCGTTGTCATTTACACCCGGAATTACGGGACAGCGCAATATGATCCGAGCACCCGCTCGGTCAAGCATTAACAGGTTATACTCAAGCTGCTTTCCGTCTACACCTATATATTTCCGACATTCCTCTCCGGGTATCATTTTGAAATCGTACAGAAAAAGGTCCGTATACGGAACGGCTGAAAGCAGCTTTTCACTTTGGGCGGCACCCGAGGTCTCAACCGACGTGTGTATTCCCTGCTCTTTTGCCGCCTTTAACAATTCAATTAAGAATTCACTTTGCATAAACGGCTCACCGCCGCTGACTGTCATTCCACCGTCCTCACGGTAGAAATCCATATCGCGAAGCACAGTTTTCATAACTGCGTCAACGCTTACCTCGTTTCCGCAGCAGGAAAGTGCCTCGGTGGGACAGACCTCGGTGCAAGCCGCGCAACGGCTGCAAAGCGTGCGGTCAAATAAATGCGTTCCCGCCTTAAGCACATGCGCCTTCTGCCTGCAAGCATCAACGCACGCACCGCATCCGATGCACGAGGCGGGTGTATAAAGGATCTCGCGCACGGGATCCCATGACTCGGGGTTATGACACCAGGCGCAACGCAAAGGACATCCCTTCAAAAACACGGTTGTGCGTATCCCGGGACCGTCATGGAGGCAAAAGCGCTGGATGTCAAATACCCTGCCGTATACCTTACAAGCTGTGTTCATTACGGTCAATGATCTCCTGTTGCATTTCGGGCGAGAGCTTTGTAAAATACGCAGAGAAGCCTCCTACTCGCACCAAAAGATCACGGTGCGCCTCGGGATGCTCACGTGCATCGATCAGCACCTCGCGGCTGACGGCATTGAGCTGAAGCTGGAATCCCCCCATCTCCATAAAGGAACGGACGAATCTCAGCATCTTATCCTCGGAACCGTCTTGCATAAGCTTAGGCGGGAAATTTAAGTTTACGGCGATACCTCCGAGAAAATTACGATGATCCCAAGACAGAACGGAGCGTACGGCTGCCGTCGGTCCCCTTGTTTCTCTGCCCTGAACGGGACTTGAGCCGGAAGAAAGAGGATACCCCGCTACTCTGCCGTCGGGCGTTGCTCCCGTGCGCTTGCCGTGTGCGGCATGCTCGAAATAAGAAAACGCACCCGGAATGAGTTTGGAGCCGCGGTAAGTAATAAGCCCCTTGCAGCCGGAAAGAATACTGTCGGAAAGACGTACGGAGAGAGCGTTTGTGCTATCCTCATCGGTACCGTAATGCGGCAGCTTATGAATGATACGCTGACGGAGAGGCTCGTTTCCCTCGTAATTCGAGCGAAGGATATCCAAAAGCGACGCGAGCGTGTACTCTTTTTTTTCATACACGAGAACACGGATGGCACTCAATCCGTCGACCGTGTTTGCAAAGCCCAAGAAATTCGGCTCGACGTAGTTATACAGCGCACCTCCCGCATCCACGGGCTTGCCGCGCCGCAGGCAATCGTCTATCAGGCAAGATACCCGCGCAGGCTCACGGCCGTTTCGTGCGCGTTCCATCTGTGCACGGTTGACGGCTATATTACGCTGTGCGATCTCACTGTGGAGTATTTTCTCAAAAATACGGTAAAAATCCTCAAAGCTCTCGGCACTTCCGCCCTGCTCCATAGCAGTAAGCAGCATTGCGGCAAGGTTGTGATACGGCGATACAACGTGTATTCCGCTCTTGCCGACCGGAGTTACCTCAACGCAACCGGTATTACAATAATCGTGTGCATCTCGGTGCGGCATACCCGCACGCAAAAAGCCCTCTACTATGATTCGGTCATTGAACAACGCAGGCTGACCGAGACCCATGCTGTTAAGGCGGATAGCCTTACGCATAAGCTCGTCACTCATATCCTCGGTAACGGCAAGGCTGACCTTTCCGTTTGCGCTTCGCGCATATTCGATAGCCTCTATGGCAATGTGGGTAAGCTCGTTTTCCACGGTGTTGCCGTACTCATCGGTACCTCCCACCATTGCATCAAGCGCAACGTTGGGCGTAATATACGCTTCCGGCAAAAGCAAAAAGCAAGCGTAAAGCTCCACTGCCTCGTCATGAGTTATACGTCCTGCGGCAATATCGGCACGGTAAAGATCAATGAGATATCGGTCTATTCTGCCGAAATAATAGAGATCCCATGCCATCACGTTGAAAAAGTGAATGGCTTGAAGTCCCTCCCTGAAGGTGCGCGCAGGCTCTTCGGGAACGCGCTCACATATCTCGGCGATCTCATACAGCTCGCTTCTGCGCGGCTCTTCCGCTTTTTCAGCAAGCTCGCGCGCATACTCCGCATAGCGGTGCTGAAGCCGCACAAGAGCCTCAAGCTCCACGCGGCACCCCTCGTAAAACTCGTATTTTTCAATATTCTCGGGATTATTCATATCAAGCGCATCGGAATGACACTTGACCTCATCCAAAAGTCCCTTAACACCGATACGGACAAGCTTTGCATAATCAAGCGCCATATGAGCCGCCGTCACGTGCTGATACTGGGGTAAGAACCGAGACTCGCGGCAAAGCGTATCATATTCCGTTTGCTCCTCCTCAGTCAAGGGAGAAACGTCCGGAAGTCCAACGATAAGCTCCCCATCGTGTATGACCGGGCTCATATGATCGAACACGTAAGCGTCCGCATACCAGCGTCGCAGACGTGTGGTGTATAAATGACCGTTTTGCGACAGCGCGCGGAAAAAGTTCAGCCGCTGACGGCGGCAACGGTTGAAACTGAGCCTGCACTGAAACATAGGACCGTTAAGGTACGTGTCGCGGAGCAGATTTATCCTGTCTATTGCACTTTGCTTCATCACGTGTTCAAGCCTCCGTTGATATAGATAGGCATACCGGCAATGCGGTTAGACTTGTCGGTAGCAAGAAATACGGCAAGATCCGCTATCTCCTCGGGATATGCCATACGCCCGAACGCACTGTTAAATGCATCCGACTTTCCGGGCTCCCACAGCATCATCTCGGTGGTAACGGGACCGGGAGCTATGTTCTGCAAAACCACGCCGCGCTTGAAAAGCGCCTTTGCCAAACCGTTGCACAGACCGTGCACGCTCCATTTCGAAATGCCGTAGGGAGATATATGGGGCTGATGTCCGCACTCGGAGGAGATCACGATGATCTTTCCCTTATGCTCTCTTTCTTCATGAGCTCGGAGGTAAAAATTTGCCGCCGCCTGACAGCAGAAGTACGCACCCTTAACGTTGACCGCAAAGATACGGTCCCACTCCTCCTCGCGTACCGAAAGGAACCTTTCGCGGTCGATCACCCCTGCATTATGAAGCACTACGTCAAGATCTCCCATCAGCTCTGCCGCTCGTTCCATGACCTCGTCAGCGCGCTTCACGTCGGCAACATCCCATTCGACGGCATAGGCTTTGACTCCGTAAGAAATACATTTTTCAACCACGGGCGTCAAGGTCTCCGTACTGCGGCCGATCAGCACCAGATCCGCGCCTTCCTTTGCATAAGCGTAGGCAATTGCCTCACCGATACCGCGGCTTGCGCCAACCACCATGATCTTTTTTCCCTTCAACATCACACAGTCCTCCCTAAATACTGTTTTATTCACTACTTTGAGTATAAATATACCAAGCACAATTGTCAATCTTTTTCACATAAAAAAAGCGGTGCGCTCGCACCGCTTTTTTTGCCGTATTATACCGTTCCGAGGAAACGGAGAATGCAAAGGATAATGCCTACAAGATTGTAGATGCCGATAAGGCTTCCGAGGATGCTGAAGATGATACCGATAATGGGAAGTCCCGCGAGAATACCGATAAGCCATCCAACCACGGCAACAACAACGAGAAAGATAATAAGCTGAACGAGGAAAGAAACGAGATTGCCTTTTTTAATCTTAAAGGGGGTAGGCCAAAGCTTTTTTACGAAATCCATGAGTAAGCTCCTTTCGAATAATTTATGATTATATTTTACCATTTTGAAGAAAAATGTCAATAAGTGATATCAAAAAAAGTTGAATTATTGACTTACTTTTCGATTAGTGATAGAATTATAAAAAACAACGGAGGAAAACGCATTGTTTAAACAGAAACTCTTCTCTATTTTTATATTATGCGCACTCTGCCTTACCGTTCTTGCGGGATGCGGAGGCACTACACCCCCGGAGGTAACAGACGTGAACGTAACCGAAGCACCTATTACAGACCCCATAACCGAAGTTCCCACCGAGGAGATAACCGATCCCGTTACGGAAGCACCGAAAGGTCCCATCACCATCGCGTGCGTGGGTGACAGCATTACGGAGGGTGTCGGCTCCTCCAACAGCTCGCTTTATTCCTATCCCGCACAGCTCCAGAAGCTGCTCGGCGACGGCTACAAGGTTATAAACTGCGGCAAGAGCAAGGCGACCGCACTCGGCTCTTACTCCAAATACTGGAACACCAACGGCATCTACTACAACACCACCGCGCAGTACAAAGGCGCGCTTGCCTCGAATCCCGATATCGTGCTTATTATGCTCGGCACCAACGACGCAAAGCACGTTACCGGCTCGATCGCCGAGTCGGTAGATCAGTTCTATGCCGCGCTCAAAGAGCTCGGCAAGACCTTTGAAGCCCTTGAAAGCAAGCCGCAGATATACATAATGGCAAGCCCCTACCGCTTTGAGGACGCCGCACGCAAGGCAAATATGGACAGCGCCATTTATCCCACGCAGAAAAAGCTTGCCGAGGATATGGGCTGGGGGTTTATCGACCTGTTTACGGTAACCAAAAACGCAATGAAAACGAAGAAGATACACAGCGACAGCCTGCACTTTAACGATGACGGATATGCCGTTATCGCGGAGGCAATAAAGGCGGAATTGACAAAATAACAAGCGAAAATGCCGCGCCAACCTATGTGAGCGCGGCATTTTTGTTTTTTATTTTCGGAAAAAGTTGCTTTTTATGTAATCGAGAGTTTTTTTGTATGAATTTATTCATTTATCGTTGATTTTTGTCTCTGTATATAGTATAATTACAGTGTATGTTAAAAATTTATCAGGAGGAATATCTTCTATGAGTAGACTCGAAGTGACATCGACTGCAAAAGCGGAAAGAACCGCCAGAACGCTTTATGACAGCCTGAGTCGCCGTATTTCAGCTTCACCCGTAGGAAACTGTCCCGTAGAGCTTACTTCCGCATTTCTTAAGCTTTGTCTTGCACAGAGCTGCGGTAAGTGCGTTCCCTGCCGCGTAGGTCTTGACAGACTTTCCGCGCTTGTTGACGGACTGCTTGACGGCAAAGGAAGCAGAAAAACACTTGATGTAATCGAATCGACCGCGCGTGCAATTGCAGACTCCTCTGACTGCGCCATCGGCTTTGAGGCGGCAAAGCTTGTGCTTGACGGTATGGCGGCGTTCCGCGACGATTATATCTCCCACCTCGAAAAGGGCAGATGCACGGCAAACTTTGCATCCGTTCCCTGCACCGTTGAATGTCCTGCTCACGTTGATATTCCCGCTTACATAGCACTTACGGGAGAGGGCAGATATGCGGATGCTATCCGCGTTATCCGCAAGGACAATCCCTTCCCCGCCGTTTGCGGACTTGTATGCGAGCATCCGTGCGAGCATCACTGCCGCCGCAGTACCGTTGACAGCGCGGTAAATATCCGCGGTCTCAAGCGCTATGCAATAGACAACGCGGGCGTTGTTCCCGCACCCGAGTGTGCACCCGCAACGGGCAAGACCGTTGCCGTTATCGGCGGCGGCCCCGCAGGTCTTACCGCGGCTTACTATCTTGCGCTTATGGGACACAAGGTCACCGTATACGAGCAGCGCACACGCCTTGGCGGTATGCTTCGCTACGGCATTCCGCTCTACCGTCTGCCCGACGAGTATCTTGATGCCGATATCGACGTTATCCTCTCTCTCGGCATCGAAGTAAAGCTTGGCGTTAAGATAGGCAGAGATATCACTCTCGACGAGCTCCGCCGTGATTATGACAGTGTATACATCTCCATCGGCGCACACGCGGACAAAAAGCTCCGCATTGACGGCGAGGATGCAGACGGCGTTATTTCCGCCGTTGAGCTTCTCGGCGGCATCGGCGACAGACAGATACCCGACTTTACGGGCAAAAACGTTGTTATCGTCGGCGGCGGAAACGTTGCAATGGACGTTACCAGAACCTCCATGCGTCTCGGTGCCAAGAGCGTTAAATGCCTCTACCGCCGCAGAATTGAGGATATGACCGCGCTTCCCGAGGAGATCGAGGGCGCAATTGCAGAGGGCTGTGAGATCATTCCCCTTATGGCACCCTCCTACGTTGCGGTTGAAAACGGCAAGGTCAAGGGACTTGTTGTAAAGCCACAGGTCATCGGCTCCTACAACCGCGGCAGACCGATGCCCTATAATGCAAACCGCCCCGAAATTACCGTTGACTGCGATATCATCATCGTTGCAATAGGTCAGGCGATCGAATCAAAGCACTTTGCCGAAAGCGGCGCGCCCCTTGCGTGGGATCAGATCGATGCAACCAAGTCGGGCGCTGTTCCCGGACTTGACGGCGTGTTCTCCGGCGGCGACTGCGTAAGCGGTCCCTCCACCGTTATCAAGGCTATTGAAGCGGGCAAGGTTGCGGCGGCAAACATCGACGAGTACCTCGGCTTCCACACCGAGATAAAGCTTGATGTTGAGGTTCCCGTTGCTACCTATAAGTTCAAGCCCGCCTGCGGCAGAGTAAACAACTCCGAGCGCGAGGCAGACGAGAGAAAGCACGATTTCGCGCTTATGGAAAAGCCCATGACCGAGGAAGAAGCAATGCAGGAGTGCAGCCGCTGTCTGCGTTGCGACCACTACGGCTGTGCAACACTTAAAGGAGGCAGAGTTAATAAATGGTAAAGCTTATTATTGACGGAATATCCGTAGAAGCGGCCGAGGGAACCACCATTCTTAACGCGGCAAGATCCGTCGGCATCAACATTCCCACGCTCTGCTATTTTGATAAGATCAATGACATCGGCGCCTGCCGTGTTTGCGTGTGCGAGATCAAGGGAAGCGACAAGCTTGCCGCCGCCTGCAACACTGTTGTAAGCGAGGGCATTGAGGTCTATACCAATTCGCCCCGCGTACGTGCGGCAAGAAAGATAAACGTAGAGCTTATCCTCTCCACCCACAACTGCGATTGCGTTGCGTGCGTACGCAGCGGCAACTGCGCTCTGCAGACTATTGCAAACGATCTTAACATCCGCACCGTTCATTACGAAAACAAGCCCGCGCGTAACGATTGGGACGAAACGCTCCCCCTTCAGCGCGATGCCTCCAAGTGCATCTCCTGTATGCGTTGCGTGAATGTGTGCGACAGGCTTCAGGGGCTCTCCGTTTGGGAAGTGAACGGAAGCGGCTCCCGCGCCAAGGTCACAGTACGCGACGGACTCGGAATCTCCGAGGCGGGCTGTGCCTTCTGCGGTCAGTGCATCACTCACTGTCCCACGGGCGCGCTTACCGCAAGAGACGATACGGACATCGTATTTGATGCGATAGAGGATGCGGATACCGTTACCATAATGCAGATCGCTCCCGCAGTCCGCTCCGCTTGGGCGGATTCGCTTGGAATTGACGCGGCAATTGCAACCGAAAAGCGTATGGTTGCGGCGGCAAAGGCACTTGGCGTTGACTATGTGTTCGACACTGACTTTGCGGCTGACCTCACCATTATGGAGGAGGCATCCGAGCTTATCGAGCGTCTTACCAAGGGAAGCGGCGCAATGCCCATGTTCACCTCCTGCTGTCCCGGTTGGGTGCGCTTTATGAGATATAATTACCCCGAGCTTGCGGAGAATCTTTCCAGTGCAAAGAGCCCTCAGCAGATGTTCGGCGCGATTGCAAAGACCTATTTTGCGGAGAAGATGGGCATTGATCCCGCAAGGATATGCTGCATTTCCGTAATGCCCTGCAGCTCCAAAAAGTATGAGTGCGATGTTCCCGAAATAAATGCGACAGCTAAGGACGTTGACGTTGTAATCACCACCCGCGAGCTTGCAAGAATGCTTAAGGCGAACCACGTAAACGTTGCTACCCTTGAGGAGACGGAGTTTGACAGCCCCCTCGGCACAGGCTCCGGTGCCGGTGTTATCTTCGGCGCAACGGGCGGCGTTATGGAGGCGGCTCTGCGTACCGCATACAACATGCTTACCGGCACAAATCCCGATGCGGATGCATTCAAGGTAGTACGCGGCAAGAGCGGCATACGCGAAGCTGAGGTCAGCGTAAACGGTACCACGCTCCGCGCGGCTGTTGTCAGCGGTCTTGCAAACGCAAGGGAGCTTCTTGACAGCATCAAGAGCGGAAAGGCAAGCTACGATTTCGTTGAAGTTATGGCGTGTCCCGGCGGATGCGCGGGCGGCGGCGGACAGCCCATAACCGACGGTGTGGAGCTTGCCTCCGAACGCAGCAAAAAGCTGTACGTGCTTGACAGCAAAAGCACCCTCCGTTTCTCACACGAAAACCCCGAGATAAAGGCGCTTTACGAGAGCTATCTAGAGAAGCCCCTCTCCCATAAAGCACACGAGCTGCTGCATACCGATCACAAAAACTGGACGTTATAATTAACAAAAATAACGGCATAGCCTATTTGCACAAGTCCAGTAAAAACGGACAATAGAAAAAAACAGCCTCCTATGGTAGAATTAAAACAACTACCATAGGAGGTTTTGTTATGCAAAGGAAATATACATATATCAAGGATTTTGAAAAAGAGTTAATCGAATATATTGAGCAAGGACATACATTGCGCGAAGCTGGAGAGAAGTATGGTTTCACATACAAAGAAATGCGAGATTTTAAAACCAGATACAATAAAAACCAGCGAAAACTTGCAGCGGGAATAACAATTAAGCCTAAAGGCAGACCGCGAAAGGATGGAGCAACACTGCCGCCATCTGTCCAACAACTAAGCAAACTTTCCCAATTACAATATGAACTGGCAAGCAAAGAAAGATATATTAAACGATTGGAAATGGAAAATGAATTGATGCGGGATTTTCTCTCGCTCACAGAAAGGAAGTGAGGACAAGCGTAAAATATATGGTAATCTACCATCATAAAGATAAATATTCGGTCAGTGAAATGTGTAAATTCTTAAAGGTGTCACGAAGCGGGTATTACAGATATGTATCTCGTATGGATATACCTGCATGGGATCTTCCGTTGGCTGAAAAGATACGAGAATGCCAAGATGAATGTGGTAAGACCTATGGATATCGCAGAGTACATATATGGCTTGAAAAGCACAATATACACCGGAATCCAAAAACGGTACTCAGGGTAATGCAGAAATACGGTTTGTTGTCGGTGATCAGACGAAAGAAATATCGTAATTACGGAGAATATCTGCACAAATACCCAAACCTGCTTAATAGAGATTTCTCTGCCGAAAGACCGAACCAAAAGTGGGTTACGGATATTTCGTACATACACACCAAGCAAGGTGTGTTGTATCTCTCGATCATTCGGGATTTGTATGACAACAGTATTGTTGCATACAAGACCGGGACAAAGCAGAATGTAAATCTCGTTTTAAATACCATCAGAGAAGCCAAGAAAAAAGAGAAGGTCACCGCAGAGCTGCAACTCCACAGTGACCAAGGCTTCCAATACACGTCCACAGCATATTATCGCCTAACACAATCATACGGCATCACGCCTTCAATGTCAAGACGTGGCAATCCGTATGACAATGCTTTAGCTGAAAATTTCTTCTCAATTCTTAAAACCGAGTGTATTTACCGAGTAAAACTTCAGACCTATGAGGAGGCTCGCCTCCTCATAGGTGAGTACATCCATTTCTACAATCACCAACGTATCCAATTAAAAACAAAACTGACTCCACTTGAAAAGCGAAGTCAGTTCGTTGCTTAAATTTTAATAAATTCTACCATTTAGGCTGTTTTTGTACTGTCCGCACAATTTGGTGCAGTCTAATTGTTGGCTATGCCGTTACGTTATTTTTTAGGTTTTGGTTTTTCTGCGGGTTTTGCCCCTGCCTTATGCGGTGCGGAGGCAAGGCGCTTTTTTGCGCGTATTTTCTTCATTTGCCTGTAATACAGCATACGCAGATAAAGGAACAGCACGAATAGCCCAAAGAGCGCACCGAGCGATAGAACAACGATAAGCACGATGAGCCACACGGAGGTCGGCTTGTACAACACGTCAACAGATCCTATCGACAATGTCTGCTTTACCCCATTCGCATCCGTGAGTATCTTTATTCTGTCTATCTCCCCCCTAAAGGAGCCGATGGAGCTTACGTCCACCTCGACAACAGAATCGGTGCCGTACACTATTCTTCCGTCCGCATACCAGGAGTAGCATTGTCCGTTCACGGTGCCGACAAGCACAACACGTACGTTTGCGCTTCCCTGCTCCGTACCGTCAACACGCATACCTACGGTAAGCAGCTTTGCTTTTTTCAGCGCACCCTTTTCCACGGGTGCGGAAACGCCGCCGTACCCTGTGCCGTCAAGCACGCAATAAAGCTCAAAGCCTTCACTTAATTCCTTCAGCTCGCTGCTTACAGCGCCCTCGGACGGATAAAAGCCGTTTGAGGCACCGGTGGAAAAATCAAACACGTTTCTTCGCTTCAGCCCATCGATCTGTGAGGAATATCTGATCTGCAGATGCTCCTTCGCATATGCGGGTGCGGGTACCTTGAAGCTTCCCACGACCGATGCCCAACGATTAACTCCAATAAGGCGCAGGGCAAACTCCGTCTCCGCCTCTGCCCTATTAGTATTAAGCGCACCGAAAACCTTGTAGCTGCGCTTTTCCCCGTTTTCGTCACGCAGTCCCGCGCTGTCACCCGTATCTGCACAGGAGGCATATATAATTCCCCTTACCGTTTCAAGCGAAAGCGCCTTGTAATAGCCAAACGCAATTGCTGTGCCCTGCACGTCCTCGGCATTGGCGCCCTCCGTT
This sequence comes from Clostridia bacterium, assembly GCA_017382555.1. GTDB lineage: Bacteria > Bacillota > Clostridia > Oscillospirales > CAG-272 > RUG12395. The sequence goes on along the minus strand of JAFOAB010000349.1, from coordinate 12,840 downwards.
CTTACGGCAAAATCCGTAACAACGATCTCGCGCTGATTGCCATCAAACAAATACTGCTCGCCGTGGAGGAAGTCCACAAGCATTTCAAGATTTCTTACGGTAATATAGCCGCCCGTAAGATCGGCTGAGGCAATGGGATCGTTCCACACCGCGGTATCAAGAAGCTTTGCCGCGCTCATATCAAGCGCAATGCCGAAATCAATGGCACCGTTGTAGGAAAGCGCATCAAAGAGACTCTCAAGCAGCGCACGGCTTCCTCCGCCGAGCTCCGTATTAAAGATACAGGAGACGGAAAAATACACGTTTGCGGCATCGTTTACGCTGACAGCCGCAGTACGGAAGGCGCGCAACAGCGCCGCCGTGGTGTATATATCGCACACGGGGGCACCGAGATCAAACGCAAGTATAAAATCACAAACGCTGTCCGAATACCTGGCTGAGATGTATTCCGTGAGCGCCGCAAGGGGTAATGCGCTGCCTGCATCGGCAGCGCTGTTTATGATAAAGCGAAGGTATACCGTTATACCCGAATCGCCGAACGTACGAACCTGATGATCGAGCATGGCAAGGCGCTCGGCACACACCTTGTAGGTGGAAATACCGAGACCGCAGCTATCTCCGCCGTGCTCGCAATTAATAAACGAATCTACGGGCACGTCTATAACCGTCTGCGAAACAAAGAGCGCCTCCGCCTCACCCGCGCTTACACCCGCAAGTCCCTTCTTGGACAGCGGCTCGCGCTCAAACGAGAAATCCGCAAACAGCTCGGGATTTTCCACGTATGCGGCAGGAGAGACTATCTCGTAGCCGGAGGCATTTTTGACGGCCATTACGTATTTTGCATACAATAGCGGCAGGGATGATGAATCGTTATCCAGCACAAAGCTTATCTCTGTATCGGCGCGTTTTTCCGCAACCGGTGACATTTTTCCGATGTCGGAAACGCTTTCCCCGGGCAGTATGGCAAACAGATACACTCTGCCGCCCTCCCCCGCCGCTTCAAGCGTCTCCGCAGAAAGCTGTGCGCTTACCGTTATGTCATTTTTCTTATCAGCAAGCACGGAAACGATCCTCGTTTCCGTATATCCCGCGTCTCCGTCGGCGCAGGAAGCAAGCAAAAAAGAGGCAATGACCGCAAGCAGCAAGAACGGTAAAAGCCCTCTCTTAAACACCTGCATATCATCGCCTCCTTTATTCATTTTTGAAGGAGCTTATGCCTTCTTGTTAGCTGCAGCTACGATTGCTGCGAAAGCTGCGGGCTTCAGGGAAGCGCCGCCGATAAGTCCGCCGTCAACGTTATCCTTAGCAAGGAGCTCTGCAGCGTTCTTTTCATTCATAGAACCGCCGTACTGGATGGTAAGATCGCGTGCGGCCTTCTTGCCGTAGAGGGAAGCTACGGTAGCGCGGATAACTCCGCAGGTCTCGTCCGCCTGCTCGGGAGTAGCGGTAAGACCGGTTCCGATAGCCCATACGGGCTCGTATGCGATAATAACGTTCTTGAGCTGCTCCTCGGTAACGCCCTCGAGGTCAAGCTTGGTCTGCATGCTGACTACCTCGTTGGTAATGCCCTTCTTGCGTGCATCAAGCATCTCGCCGAGGCAGAGGATAACCTTAAGACCTGCGTCAAGAGCCGCGCGGGTGCGGAGGTTTACGGTCTCGTCGGTCTCGCCGAAGTACTGACGTCTCTCGCTGTGGCCGATGATAACGTACTCAACGCCGCACTCAACGAGCATCTTTGCGGAGATCTCGCCGGTGTAAGCGCCGTTTTCCATAAAGTGAACGTTCTGCGCACCGATCTTTGCGCCGGTACCCTTTGCGCCCTTAATAGCCGCAGGGATATCAACGAAGGGAACGCAAAATACTACTCCGCAGCTCTTTCTGCCGGAGATAAGAGGAGCGATCTCCTCAAAAAATGCCTTGGTATCTGCCGGGGTCATGTTCATTTTCCAGTTGCCGGCAATAACGGTCTTTCTCATTATAACGCCTTTCTATTATTTATCCTGAAGACATGCAATGCCGGGAAGCTCAAGACCCTCAAGGAACTCAAGGGATGCGCCGCCGCCGGTAGAGATGTGGGTGATCTTATCTGCAAAGCCGAGGGTCTCGCAAGCCGCTGCGGAGTCACCGCCGCCTACGATGGTGATAGCGTCGCTGTCAGCAAGTGCCTGAGCAACTGCCATGGTACCCTTTGCAAGAGTCGGGTTCTCGAATACGCCCATAGGTCCGTTCCAAACAACGGTCTTTGCTGCCTTAACAACGTCTGCAAAGATAGCACGGGTCTCGGTACCAATATCCATACCCTCCTTATCAGCGGGGATAGCGGAAACGGGAACGATCTCTACGTCGATGGGAGCGTCGATGGGGTTGGGGAAGTTCTCTGCAACCGCAACGTCAACGGGGAGCATAAGCTTAACGCCCTTCTCCTCTGCCTTTGCCATCATTTCCTTGCAGTAATCGATCTTGGACTCATCAAGGAGGGACTTACCAACCTCGTGACCGAGAGCAGCCTGGAAGGTGTAAGCCATACCGCCACCGATGATGAGGGTATCAACCTTGGTGAGAAGGTTGTTGATAACGTTGAGCTTGTCAGAAACCTTAGCACCGCCGAGAATAGCAACGAAGGGTCTCTCGGGATTGGAGAGAGCCTTACCCATAACGGTGATCTCCTTCTGGATGAGGTAACCGCAAACAGCGGGAAGACCTGCGTGCTGAACAACACCCGCGGTGGATGCGTGTGCGCGGTGAGCGGTACCGAACGCATCGTTTACGAAGATCTCAGCAAGAGAAGCGAGCTGCTTGGAGAAATCGGGATCGTTCTTGGACTCAGCCGCGGTGAAGCGGGTGTTCTCAAGAAGAACGATGTCGCCTGCCTTCATAGCGGCAACCTTTGCCTGAGCGTCGGGACCTACGGTATCGTTAGCGAAAACAACACCGCCGCCAAGAAGCTCGTTGAGCTTATCTGCAACTACCTTAAGGGAGAACTTGGTAACGTCGCCCTTTGCCTTCTCGAGAGCGGCTGCGGTTGCTGCCTCCTGCTCTGCCTCGGGAAGCTTTTCGATCTTAGCGATCTCCTTCTTATCGAGCTTGAGCTTAGCGTCGAAAACGTTGTGGGGCTTGCCCATATGGGAGCACAGGATTACCATAGCGCCCTGATCACGAAGATACTTGATGGTGGGAAGAGCCTCGACAATACGCTTGTCGCTGGTGATAACGCCATCCTTAAGCGGAACGTTGAAATCGCAACGAACAAGGACCTTGCGGCCTGCTACCGCGATATCTTCTACGGTTTTCTTGTTGTACATAATTCCTCCGAAAATTTTTTGCCTTTTACGGCATTATTTTTTCAATATGCAATTATTCTAACACAAAACTATTCCATAATCAACTGAAATATTGTTAAAAAATTGACGTTTTAGTGAATTTTTTTTGTAATTTTGGTATACTGCACCGCACAAATCGCAATCAATGCGAATTTTTCGTACCTCAGCGCATTTTTTCTTCATTATATTTCGTTTTAAAGCGGTCTCCGCTATTGACACTCACGAAAAAAAAGTGTATACTGAGTTTTAACGACTTATTTCTCTTTTGTATACAACAGAAAGGACAAGCGATGGAAAAAACCCTTACTCCCAAGATGATAATTGATGCCATTTCAAAAAAGCTGGCTTTGATACTTGCTGTCTCCATTTTGACGAGCGTACTGCTTTTTGTATACTCCGCATTTTTCATTGAGGACAAATACACGACCTCTGTTTCCGTCCTCGTGCATAACGCGCAGACGGTAAATTCCAATACAAGCACGGTAAGCGATATGAACGCGGCCGACAAGCTTACCGCGCAGTTCATCGAAATTCTTCAGAACCCCGCAATTCTCAACCAGGTTGCGCTCTACGTCGGCAACGATCCGCTGACCGACTCCCCCCGCGTTACCGCAAAGGAGCTTGAAGATATCGTTTTCATTTCCTCCAGCGGAAATGCAATTCTCAAGATAATCATCAGGTGCTCCGATGCCGAGCTTTGTCTCGATATTTGCGAGGCGATGGCAACCAGAGGCGCAGAGCTTCTCGGCGAAAAGGTTGAGGCCAGCTCCGTACAGAGAATCGAATCCACAAAGGCCGACATTGCAGAGCCCGCCCTCGTATCCAAGGGCATCGTACGCAATGCGGTCCTCGGCATCTTCCTCGGCTTCATCCTCACCGCAGCTCCGGTAATTCTCGTCGCTTATTTTGACGATACCATCAAAAGCTCCGAAGAAATCACAACCGTTCTCGGTCTTCCCATACTCGGCGAGGTTCCCTCCCTTGTGGAAGACGCAGGCAACACCCTTCCCAAGGAGGCAAGCAGAAAATGAACGACAACAAATACATCCCCAAGGGCGGCGACGCCAACCACAGAGAGTTCTTTATTTCCGAGGCGTACAAGACCATAAGAACCAATTTGCTGTTCACCCTTTCCGCATCCGAGGATAACGTTACTCTCATTACAAGCTACGAGCCGAATGCGGGCAAGTCCATTACCACCGCTAATATCGCTATCACCATGGCGCAGACGGGCGCAAGAGTTCTTCTCATCGACGCGGATATGAGAAACGCTTCCCAGCACCGCGTATTCAACATTCCAAACACAGACGGCCTTTCAAAGCTTCTTTCCGGCATATCCAAGCCCGAGGATTCGATTTTCAGAAAGGATATCCGCCCCAATCTTGACCTTCTTACCGCAGGACCTACACCGCCCAACCCCTCCGAGCTTCTCGGCTCCAAGAATATGGGCAAGCTGCTTGATGCGCTTCGCAAGGTGTATGATTATATCTTCATCGACTGTCCCCCCGTCGGAATAGTATCCGATGCGCTTTCCCTCCTCTCCCACACCAAGAATGTTACCATGATAGTACGTCAGAGACAGACGAGACACGATGAGGTTCGCCGTGTTGCCGAAAGCATCACCGCGCTCAACGGAAAGATACTCGGCGTTATCGTGACCGACGTTGCCGAGGATACATCCCTGTTCGCGGTAAAGTACGGCAGGTACGGTAGATACGGCAGATACGGAAAATACGGTAAATACGGTAAGTACGGCGATTACGTAGACAACGCCGCACAGCCCGTTTCCTACTCCCCTCCCAAAGCAAAGTGATCTACACAGACTTTCATTCACATATACTGCCGCGTATGGACGACGGCGCAAAGGACGCGGACACATCCCTCGGGATGCTGTCCGCTCTTGCTTCTCAGGGGGTCAGGACAGTCTACGCCACACCCCACTTCTATGCCGACAGTGACAGCGTTGAGAGCTTTATTGCACGCAGAGAGCAGTGCTATAAGGAGCTTCTGACAGCCATGGAGGGCAGAACGGATCTGCCGGAGGTGCGCCTTGGTGCGGAGATAATGATATGCAAGCAGCTCATCAATCTCGATCTCTCACAGCTTGTTTTTGACGGTGCGCCCGTTATGATGTTCGAATATCCCGTCAGCAAATTCGAAAGCTGGTATACCACGTATACGGAGCGCATATCGGCAAACTACAGTGCGATACCGATAATGGCGCATTTCGACCGTTATGACTGGATAAACGCAAAGACCGCAAGGCTTTTCAACTCAAACAAATCTCACACCTATTTCCAGATGAATTGCGAGGGGCTTGAGGATAAAAAAATGATCAAGCTTCTGCTTGATCTGTATGAAAGCGGTGTGCGTTGCGTTTTCGGCACCGATTGCCATAATCTTGCGGATCGCAAGCCGGATTTTGACAAGCTGAACGAGCTTTTTGAAAAGGAGAAGATCAAGCTTGGTCCGCTCGGGCTTCAATCCGCCCCCACAGCATATATCGCAAATGCACTCGCCCACAGCGAAAAAAAGATATTCTCCGCAAATTCCTTTAACGGACTTATATAAATAAAAAAAGCTCGGCAACCGCAAGGTTGCCGAGCTATTTTTACTTTGATGTTGAAAGATAGGATATAATAACGTCAGAGCTGATTTTTGCGGCTTTGTTGCAAAACTCCATAAAGTCGCCGGATGCGTCGCCGTCCGCGCCGTCGCTCATCGTGCGAAGCGCGGCAAAGGGTACGTTATTTATGAAGCAAACGTGTGCGATCGCACCGCCCTCCATATCGGCACAGGATGCACCGAAGAGCGTAGCTATACGGCTCTTAACCTCCGCACTTGCAACGAACTGATCGCCCGTTGCAACTATTCCGCGCTTTGCCTTGCCTCCGCAAAGCTCAACGAAGGAATAAAGCTTATCGGAAAGCTCCTTATCCGTCTCAAAATACACCTTGTTGATGCCGGAAATAAGGCCCGCCTCGTCGCCGAGGGGAGTGGTATCCATATCGTGCTGAACAAGCGCGGTTCCGACAACGGTATCAAGCTTGTTGACGCTGTTCGAAACGGCACCGGCAACACCTGTATTGATGATCTTATCGGGGTTATAGGTGATTATCATTGCCGTTGCACAAGCGGAGGCAAACACCTTGCCCACTCCGCAGGTGGCAAGCACGACGTCCTCATCGCCTATTCTTCCCTGCCAGAAGGTCATACCGCCGACAACTCGGGGGGATCTATCCTTCATAGCACCGAGTATCAGCTCGGCCTCACAGCTCATTGCGGCTATAATTCCGGTCATATCATTCTCCGTAGGTAAAGGTCTTCTGCACCTTATTTTCAAGCACAGCACGATAGCGTGCGCACTCTTTTTTTGCCGCATCAAGCGAAAGCTCGCGGTAGTTTCCGCATTCCTTGCGCGCGGCACCGAACATCTCGCCTGCCGCCTCGGTATTCTTCAGGGCGGTGATGAGCGCAAGACGCACGTTCTCCGCACTTATGCTGTCGCGCACAAGCAGATAAAAGCCCGTACGGCATCCCATGGGCCCGAAGTAGACCACCTCGCCGCCTATTTCACCGTTACGCATAAAGGTGGCAAGCATATGCTCGACGGAATGGATGGTCAGATCGTCCATATAATCCCCCGCATTGGGAGTACGCGTACGCAGATCGTAGGTAACAACGTCGCCGTCGATACGCGAGATATACATACCGGGGGTTATAATATCGTGGTCAGCGGAAAAGCTGGCTATTTTTCTAATTTCCATAATCAGCCGTTCTTCTTTGCGAGATAGGCTTCCTTTGCCTTTGCGGCAATGTTAGCGGCGGAAATACCGTAGATATCGAGAAGTGCACCTGCGCTTCCGGACTTGCCCCATACGTCCTCAACGCCTACGCGGCGCATAATGACGGGACAATTTTCGGAAAGTGCCTCTGCAACCGCACTGCCGAGACCGCCGATAATGTTATGCTCCTCTGCGGTAACAACACAGCCGGTCTTTTTTGCGGATGCGCAAACAAGCTCGGTGTCAAGGGGCTTGATGGTGTGGATGTTGATGATCTCGGCATCGATACCGTCAGCCTTAAGGATCTCCTTTGCCTCAAGAGCCATCGCAACGGTAAGACCGGATGCGATAACGGTAACGTCCTTACCCTCGGAAAGAAGGCGACCCTTACCGATCTCGAAGCTGTAATTCTCATCCTCGGCGCTGAGGTCCGGAACAGCGGCTCTGCCGAAGCGGATGTAGCAGGGGCCGTTCATCTCCACAGCCGCACGGAGAGCGGTTCTCGCCTCGGTGTAGTCTGCGGGGTTGATAACGGTCATACCGGGGATGGTACGCATAAGCGCGATATCCTCGTTACACTGGTGGGAAGCACCGTCCTCGCCAACGGAAACGCCCGCGTGGGTAGCGGCAATCTTTACGTTAAGCTCGGTGTAGCCGATGCTGTTACGAATCTGTTCGAACGCTCTGCCTGCGGCAAACATAGCAAAGGAGGATGCAACCGCAACCTTGCCTGTAGCGGCAAGACCTGCGGCAACGCCCATCATATTTGCCTCCGCAATTCCACACTCAATAAAGCGCTCGGGATACTTGTGACGGAAATATTCAACTCTGGTAGCGTCTGCAAGGTCTGCGGTAAGAACCACAAGGTCCTCGCGTACCGCGCCGAGGGCGGTAAGCTCATCACCCAGAGCTTCTCTTGTTGCTTTCTTATCAGCCATTTTTACGCCTCCCCTCTGAGCTCGGCCATAGCCTGCTCAAACTCTTTTGCGTTGGTTGCCTTGCCGTGCCAGCCTGCGTTATTTTCCATAAAGGAAACGCCCTTACCCTTAACGGAGTGGGAAAGGATAACGGAAGGAGCGCCCTTTGCCTCACGAGCGGCGGTAAACGCCTTTTCAACGGAGTCAAGATCGTGCGCATCGCACTCAAACACGTTCCAGCCGAATGCCGCAAACTTCTTATCCATGGGAGCGATATCCATAACGTCGGTAACCTTACCGTCGATCTGGAGACCGTTGAGGTCGATAACGGCACAAAGATTGTCAAGCTTGAAGTGAGAAGCGAACATAGCAGCCTCCCAAACCTCGCCCTCCTGGCTTTCTCCGTCTCCGACTATAGCGTAAACGCGATAGTCCTTGTTATCGAGCTTTGCGGAAAGGGCCATACCGCAAGCAGCGGAGATACCCTGACCGAGAGAACCGGTAGACATATCAACACCGGGGGTCTTATGCATATTGGGATGTCCCTGAAGATGACTGTCGGGCTTTCTGAGGGTCTTGAGATCCTCTACGGGGAAAAATCCGCGCAGCGCAAGCGTAGAATAAAGCGCGGGAGCCGCGTGTCCCTTGGAAAGAACCAGTCTGTCTCTGTCCGCCCAAGCGGGATCGTTGGGGTTGATGTTCATCTCCCCGCCGAAATAAAGCCATGCAAGCACATCAGCAATAGAGAGGGATCCACCCGGATGGCCGCAGCCTGCCGCGTTCGTGGACTCCACAATTCCTATACGGATCTTGCGGGCAATTTCGGATAGCTCTTGTCTTTTTGTGATTTCCATCCCTGAACCGTCCTTTTTTCGCCTTTCGGCATTTTATATTTTATCATTTTACAGTATACTACACAAAACCGCACAAGTAAAGTCATAAAAGCATTTTTGTTTGTTTTTCGGCTTATTATTTACATTTTCAGTTCAAAAGCACAGCTGTTTGTGCGCTATGCACTCTATCGTATTCAATTTCCAGCGTTTTTTTCAGTTTTTCGCTTATATCGCCAAGCGGAAGGCGCACCTCCGACGAGCAAATCCCCGCCCTCTCGCACAAATATTTAACGGGGCTCGGACTCGTTTCCGCAAACAGCGCGCGTATAAGCGGAAGTGCCAAAAGGTGTATCCTGCGGCAAAGCGCAAAATTTCCCGTTTCGCATTCCTTACACAGTCTCACCCACAGCTCGGGGAAAAGATTTGACACCACGCTGACAACACCACGCGCGCCCATCGATATGGCGGGTAGCGCATCCCCATCGTTTCCGCTGTACACGTGCAGATCACAGCTATCCGCCGCAAGAAGCTCCGAAATGCGCGAAACGGTGGATGCCTCCTTTATCGCCACTATATTGTGATGCTCCGCAAGTCGGGCAACAAGCGCGGGCGACATATCACTGCCCGTGCGGGAGGGGACGTTATAGAGGATAACGGGAGGGCCGAGGCTTGCGGCGGCATAAAAGGAGCGCACTATTCCATCGTCCGTTCCCTTGTTGTAATACGGGTTTACTATAAGCAGAGCATCTGCCCCCGCATCACGAGCCGACCATGACGTGCGAAGCATCTTGTCGGTGCAGGGACCACCCGTACCCGCTATTATGGGCACTCTTCCGCCGGAGATCTCCACGGCACGGCAGATCAGCTTGTGCCGCTCCGTTTCCGTAAGAGTTGGGGCCTCGCCCGTTGTTCCGCACACCACAAGCGCGGAAACACCTGCGCTTATCTGCCCCTCAACAAGACGGGTGAAGGCATCAAGATCTATTTCCCCGTTCTTAAATGGGGTAACAAGCGCTGTTGCACAGCCCGAAAACGGCAGTTTTTTGGTAGAATCAAGCATATTTTTCTCCCGGACTTGAATATGCAAGTCCGTTGTTATATAATAGAATATAAGCGACGTAATCGCTTACTCCATTATATGAAAAATCCGCCCGAGAGGAATTAAAATGATAGTCAACGTAAAGCCGCAAACCGATCTTTCCACCCACGATTTTTACTACGATCTGCCAAAGGAGCAAATAGCGCAGACACCCGCAGAGCCGCGTGACAGCTCGCGCCTTATGGTAATGGATAAGGAAAGCGGCAAAACCGAGCACCGCATATTCCGCGATATAACCGAATATCTACGCCCGGGCGATACGCTTGTGGTAAACGATAGCCGAGTTATCCCCGCAAGGCTTTACGGTGTTGCCGAGGATAAGCCCGACCGCGTGCTTGAATTCCTTTTGCTCCGCAACGTGGAGGGCGATATCTGGGAAAGCCTTGCACGTCCCGGAAAAAAGGCGCGCATCGGCCGCCGCTTCGTTTTCGGTGACGGACTGCTCCGCTGTACCGTAAAGGACATAAAGGAAGACGGCAATCGCGTGCTTGAATTTGAATATGACGATCCCGCAGGCTTTTATGCGGTGCTTGATAAAGTAGGCACCATGCCCCTCCCCCCGTATATCGAAACCAAGTGGGAGGATAACGAGCGCTATCAGACCGTGTATGCACGAGAGAGAGGAAGTGCCGCCGCGCCGACGGCAGGACTGCACTTCACCCCCGAGCTGCTCGAAAAAATAAAGGCAATGGACATTGCCGTTGTACCCGTTATGCTTCATATAGGTCTTGGCACCTTCCGTCCCGTAAAGGAGGAAAAGATTTCCGACCACCTTATGCATACGGAGTTTATTACCGTTACAAAGGAAGCCGCCGACACGATAAATGCGCGCAGAGCCGCAGGCGGACGCACCGTTTGCGTCGGCACCACGAGCTGCAGAACGCTGGAGAGCGCATCAAGCGACGACGGACTTGTGCATCCCGTTATAGGCGATACGGGGATATTCATCTACCCCGGATACAAATTCAAGGCGTGCGACGCCCTGATAACTAATTTTCACCTACCCGAAAGCACGCTTATTATGCTTGTCTCCGCCCTTGCGGGAAAGGAAAAGACCCTCGCCGCCTACGAGGAGGCAGTACGAGAAAAGTACAGATTTTTCTCGTTTGGTGACGCAATGTTTATAAAATGAGAACAGCTCCCTGCAAACGCAGGGAGCTGTATTTATTTACCAAGGTGTTGCCACACCGTTCACGTAATGCCAATAATTGCCCGATGCGTTGGGACGCACTTCGCTGTAGAAATAAACCTTCGATTTATTGAAGTAATAAGTATCATACTCTACGTTTTCCCAATCAGCAGCGGAGCCATCGTAGAACATATTCACCGACTTACCCCTATCGCAGATTGAGCAAGCCATAACGAGATCCACGGTTTTAGGAATGATGACGCTTTTCGCGTAACCTCTCATTATCGACTGACTGCCGTCAAACAAACCGTTTATCAACAGCGCTCCCGTGCTTACGACCGTATAGTCAACTCCGTTATATACGACGTTTTGCGGTATGCGCAAAACGTCGGGCGTGCTATCCACCTTCACGAGCTGAACCTCTCTATACCCTACAAGTGCATACGTCATTCCATCCACCGTAAAGGTCTCTCGTAATTCAAGTACGTCGGGACTTGAAAACTTCACCGGTGATCTTTCGGGAATATAAAAATTTTTAAAGCGCGTGGGAAGCACTGCATCATCTATGATGTGTTTCGTCAAAAACGTTTCCGTACCTAATCCCATGGATCCACCCGGAGCGGAACGGTCCTGCCAATCCAATTTTTGGGTGTCATTAACGCAGAAGTAATGTATTGCGGGCTTGGTAAAATAAATAAACGGATCATCCCAAGTAGGATCAAACCAATACCAATTGCCGTCATCCATACGTGCCAAGGTCCAAAGATGCCCATCGGTAGGAGCAAGACCAAGCACTGCCCTCGCCTCAACACCGCAGAAATTCAAAAGCATCGCAAAGGATCTTCCGTATCCGGCACATACAGTGGAATTATAACAAAGTGCACCGATAATATTTTGCGTCCACTCGTATTCTCCGCCCAGCTTTCCCGCACCATCCAAAGCATAATATGTTTTATCGATAAGCTCGCAGTATATATAGAGAGCCTTTTGATAGTTGCTGGTTTCTCGCATCGCATTGGTGTAATAATGCTTAACGAGAAGATTGCTGAGGTCGTTAAAGCCTCTGCGTGCTTCTCCCTTAAGATAATCATAGCTTGCAACTATATTAATGGTTTTAACTGTTTTCGTAGACGTCGCATAACCCTGATACGGTATATGCACGAACCAATAGAAGATCGGATTATCAACCTCAAAAGCATTTCGAACTATATCAACTTCCTCAATGGTTAGATACAAATGTGAAATATTGAGCGTAACGGGGAGAAATCCGGAAGAGAATTCATGACTCGTAAATTGAGAAAGATTTATAGAATAATCCAAATGGAACTTTCTCGCCTCGTCATAGATCATATCGTATAATTTTTGAAGCTTTACCCCCTTGGGATGCCTCAGCAGCGCATCGTAGTATAACCTCGAAGCGTACTGATCGGGCTCAATGAAATCCTCCGCGCCGCATATCTTGCATATTCCCTGCTTACAGCTATGCCCCTTTGCGGCAACAACAGTCTGCGCCTTGATGGTAATATTGCACAGCTTGCAATAGCTGCCGACGGTAAGCCCCGTTTCGGTGCAGGTGGGCTGCTTTGCAGCAAGCACTCCCTGCTGATGGCCCGAAAGCGGCAGCTCCCTAAACGTGGTGTAATCACAGCGAGAGCAGGTCACGTATTCCGTCCAGCCCTTTTCAAGACAGGTAGACTGCTTTCTTTCGTGCTTTATCTCGTCATGGCCGAGGGCGGGGATCTCCTTAAAGGTCCTAT
>JAFOAB010000348.1 GCA_017382555.1 Clostridia bacterium | reverse complement strand
CCTTGCATATCCGTCCGCGGCATGCGCCGCCCCCTGCTCGTGCGCAGTTAAAATATGATTTATCTCGCTTTGATGCAAATAAAGACTGTCATACACGTTAAGTATTTGTCCGCCGGGGTAACCGAAGACAGTATCACACCCCTGCTCTATCAACGTTTTTACCAATATATCCGAGCCTGTAAGAAGCATATTATTCTCCCTTCCCGCAAATGCGACCTAATTTACACTATTTTAAAGCCTTCCTCGCGCAGCGTCCTTGTTATAAGGTTTACGTGCTCGAAGTTCCTTGTTTCCATTTCTATGCGCAAGAAGCAGCCGTTTACGCTTTCCGTATTTCCCTTTTCGTAATGCACGCCCGTTACGTTACCGCCGTGGTCGGCAATTATACGGGATATCTCCTTCAGCTGACCGGGCTTATCAATAAGCTCGATAAGCATACTTGAGGATCTTCCGGAATTAAGCAGACCGCGGTCAATTACACGCGAAAGGCTTGTTACGTCAATGTTTCCGCCGGAAACCACGCAAACAACGCGCTTGCCATCAACGGGAAGCTTACCCGCCATCACAGCGGCAACGGCAGTTGCACCCGCGCCCTCCGCAATCATCTTTTGCTTTTCGATAAGTGCAAGAATGGCGCTTGCAACCTCGTCATCCGTTACAAGCACGATATCATCCACGTATTCTCGCACAAGCGCAAAGGTGTTTTCGCCCGGCTTTTTAACTGCAATGCCATCCGCAATCGTGGATACGGATGCAAGGCTTTCTATCTCTCCGTCCTTTACGGAATTGTACATACTCGGTGCGCCCGCAACCTGCACACCGTACACCTTGATGCTTGGGCGTATCTGCTTTACTGTATACGCAATTCCTGAGATAAGACCGCCGCCGCCGATGGGCACCACTATCGCATCAACGCTGTCAAGATCGTTTAATATCTCAAGGGCAATGGTTCCCTGCCCCGCAATAACGTTTTCATCGTCAAAGGGATGCACAAAGGTATATCCCTCACTCTCCTTCAGCTCAAGCGCTTTTTGATACGCATCGTCGTAACAGCCCGCAACAAGGCAGACGTCAGCCCCGTAGCCCTTCGTTGCCTCCACCTTGGAGATTGGCGCGCTGTCGGGCAGACAAATGAGCGAGCGAATGCCGTTTTTCGTTGCCGCAAGCGCAACACCCTGTGCGTGATTACCCGCAGAGCAAGCGATAACGCCCTTGCTTTTTTCCTCATCCGAAAGCATTGCAATCTTATAAGCGGAGCCCCTCACCTTAAACGAGCCTGTGATCTGCAGATTTTCGGGCTTCAGATAAAGCTCGCATTCGGGCGCTATTCCGTAAGCGCGAACCAATTTTGTTTCGCGCACGATGCTTTTAAGAACTGTTTGTGCATTAAATACCTTGTCAAGAGATAACATAATTTTTCGCCTTTCCGAATTCATTTTGGCGGCATTGAGATAAAAAAAACACCCATCTCAAAGCCTAAATTGCTTTGAGACGGGTGTGTTAAAACACTCGCGGTACCACTCAAATTGCGGATATAAATCCGCCACCTCTTCGAAGCCAAGCAGCCTCTATGCACTAACGCAGCATTCTCGGGAAACGCCTACCGAGTGTAAACACCTTTGGGGCTTCCGGCTCGGAAGCGATGGGAATGTCCGCATCGTTTATCGGGATCACACCATCCCCGACTCTCTGAAAAACTACCTACGGCTTCCGTCTTCGTCAACGCCTTTGCTATTTGATTTATGCCATATTCTACTCCAACAAAACGTTAAAGTCAATAGGCGCGCAAGAAAAAGCTTACCAAGCATTCCAAATCTTTTTAAAGAAGACCATCGATTTTTTCGATAGTCTACCTCACCAATGATTGAAAAGCGCAATTTCCACTCGGGAATTGCGCTTCCTTTGCTTTTACAATGAAGAAAACTTCTCTCTT
>JAFOAB010000347.1 GCA_017382555.1 Clostridia bacterium | reverse complement strand
CTTTGCGACCGTAAAGCGCCTTGAGCGTAAGGACACAGCGGAAAAGAAGCGCGTTGAGCTGCATTGCCACACGGTAATGAGCCAGATGGACGCAACCATCGATGCCGGCAAGCTTATCTCTCGCGCAAAGAAGTGGGGACATACCGCAATTGCGGTTACAGACCACGGTAACGTGCAGTCCTTCCCGGATATGATGATTGCCGCCAAAAAGCAGGGCGATATCAAGGTTCTCTACGGTATGGAGGCATACTTCTGTGATGATACGGAAAGTGCCGTACACGGAGATAAGGAAGTTGAATTTAACGACGAGTTTATAATCTTCGATATAGAAACAACGGGTCTTTCGCCGCTTTCCTGCGCTATAACCGAGATCGGTGCGGTGCTTGTTGCAAACGGCGAGGTAAAGGATACCTTTGGTACCTACGTTGACCCCGAGATGCCCATCCCCGAGGAAATAACGAAGCTGACCGGCATAAGTGCGGAAACGGTTAAGGACGCACCGAAGATCGATGCGGCGCTTGATATGTTTATGCAGTTTGCGGGGGACAGAATACTTGTTGCCCACAACGCAAACTTTGATATGGGCTTTATGCGTACTGCGGCAGATAACTGCAAAAAGAAGTTTGCCTATACGTATATTGACACGCTTGCCCTCTCCCGCTACGTCAATCAGGAGCTTAAGGGACATAAGCAGGAGCAGCTTGCAAATTACTACGGTCTTGGAGAATACAATGCCCACCGCGCGTACGATGACGCGGGTATGCTTGCAAAGATATTTAACTGTATGCTTGCAAAGCTCCGACGTGAGGGTGTTACCGACATTGCGGGACTGAAGCGTGCGATGGCGGATCAGTCTGACCCCTCGCGCCTTAAGACCTACCATATGACGCTTATTGTACAGAATATGGCGGGACTTAAGAACCTATATAAGCTTATATCGCAGAGCTATCTGAGCTATTATTACAAAAAGCCGCGTATACCCAAAACGGTGCTGGAGCAGTTCCGTGACGGTATTATCGTCGGTGCCGCCTGTGAGCAGGGCGAGGTGTATCGAGCAATTCTGGAGGGAAGAAGTGACGGGGATATTGAGAATATCGCGCGCTTCTACGATTACCTTGAGATAATGCCGCTCTCCAACAACCGCTTCCTTGTGGATGAGGGCAAGCTTCCCGATGAGGAAGCGCTGAGAAATATCAACCGCCGCATTTGCGAGCTTGGCGAAAAGATCGGCAAGCCCGTATGTGCTACGGGAGATGCGCACTTTATGGATCCCGAGGACGAGGTGTACCGCAAGATAATTCTTGCGGGTATGAAGTTCCGCGATTGCGATAAGGATTGCGGACTTTACCTCCACACAACAGACGAGATGCTGGAGGAGTTTTCCTATCTCGGCGCTCAAAAGGCGGAGGAGGTAGTAGTTACCAACACCAATCTCATTGCCGATATGGTTGAGGTAATAAAGCCTATTCCCGACGGCACCTACACCCCCAATATGGAGGGCGCCGAGGAGGAGCTTCAGCAGAGATGCTGGGATAAGGCGCGCTCGATGTACGAGCATAACGGTGTTATGCCCGAAATCGTTACAAAGCGCCTTGAAAAGGAGCTTACATCCATTATAAAGAACGGCTTTGCGGTGCTTTATATGATTGCGCAAAGGCTTGTATCATACAGCGAGAGCCTTGGTTACCTCGTTGGCTCGCGTGGCTCGGTTGGCTCGTCCTTCGTTGCAACGATGGGCGGTATTTCCGAGGTTAACCCGCTTCAGCCGCACTATTACTGTCCGAACTGCCGTTGGAGCGAGTTCTATACGGACGGCTCCGTCGGCTCCGGCTATGACCTGCCCGACCGTATGTGCCCCGAATGCGGTACTAAGCTGATAGCGGAGGGACACGATATCCCCTTTGAGACGTTCCTTGGCTTCTACGGTGATAAATCCCCCGATATCGACCTTAACTTCTCCGGTGAAGTACAGGGCAAGGTACATAAGTATACCGAGCATCTGTTTGGAGAGGGCAACGTGTTCCGCGCAGGTACCATCGGTACTCTTGCGGATAAGACCGCATACGGATTCGTTAAAAAGTACGTTGAATCCAAGGGTATGGACGTTTGCGAGGCGGAGATAATGCGTATTGTAAACGGCTGTGTGGGTGTAAAGCGCACTACGGGTCAGCACCCCGGCGGTATCATAGTTGTACCTAAGGAGTATGACGTTTACGATTTCACCCCCGTTCAGCACCCTGCGGACAATCCCGACTCCGATATTATAACAACGCACTTCCAGTTCTCGTATCTGCACGATACGATACTCAAGCTGGACGAGCTTGGACACGATATTCCGACCAAGTATAAGAAGCTTGAGGATTATACTAACACAAGCGTTCTCGATTGCCCGATGAATGACCCGAAGGTATATGAGCTGTTCCTCTCCAGTGAGCCTCTCGGCATACCCCCGAACGCAATGGATAACTGCAGCCTCGGTACTCTCGGACTGCCCGAGATGGGTACAAGACTGGTTATTCAGGTTCTTGAGGAGGCAAAGCCGAAGAACTTCTCCGACCTTTTGCAGATCTCGGGACTTACACACGGAACGGACGTATGGGCGGGCAACGCGCAGGACCTTATCAAAAACGGCACCTGCACAATTTCCGAGGTTATCGGAACGCGTGACGGAATTATGACCTACCTCCTACATAAGGGGCTTGAGGATAGCCACGCGTTTAAGATAATGGAGCTTGTACGTAAAAACAAAAAGGGTGCGCCGCTTCCCGAGGAGATGGTTGAGGATATGCGCAGTCACAACGTGCCCGAATGGTATATCGATTCCTGCCGTAAGATAAAGTATATGTTCCCGAAGGCACACGCGGCGGCGTACGTTATCTCGGCACTCCGCCTCGGCTGGTATAAGATTTATTACCCCGTTGAGTTCTATGCGGCGTTCCTTACCGCGGCTCCGGGTGG
>JAFOAB010000346.1 GCA_017382555.1 Clostridia bacterium | reverse complement strand
CTCGTAGCCATCAAGGGGAAGAACCGCGGAACGAATAGCGTAGTTAATAACGTCGGATGCACCGATACCGATAAAGGAATCGGGACCCATTCCGGAAAGAACGGAAGGAAGAAGTGTTCCTGCCGCAACAAGCTTAACGTCAACTCCGATGTTCGTCTTGGGAGAGAACATACTGTCTACCATGTTACGAATAACAAGGGACTGGTCACGTCCTGCGGTGAGCCATACCTCAACTGCGTCCTCGGAGGACTCGGAGGTAGCACCCATGGAGGAGTAATCAACGAAGAAGGATGCAACGAACAGCTTGATCTCGTACCAGATAGCCTGGAGGAAGTTTTCCTTAGCCTTGGGAAGCTCAGCCTCCTCGGGAACGATAAGGAAGTAGTCAAACTGTACGGGCTGAGAACGGGAATCGTTCAGCCAGGTACCAAGGCTTCCTATATAAGTCTTAAAGGACTTAAGGCTTCCTGCGATGGTGCTTTCATCCTGACCCATCTTCTCAAGAAGAATGGAGATCTTGTCAAGAGTTGCAACGTGGCTTCCCTTGGTACCGCAAAGGAGAACGAGCTCCTCGGATACGCGGTTAAGCACACGGGACTGCTTAACGAAGTCAACGAGAACCTGAGGCATTACGCGGCTGAACTGATAGTCGCGGTACTTATCGGGGGTTGCACCGGTAAGCTTGATGATCTCAAGGTAGTCATTGTTGATTGCGGTAAGAACGTTCTCGATGGTACGGAGAGTGTCGTCCATGTTACCGAGACCTACCTCAACGGTAAGCTCGTAGGTCTTACCTGCCTCGAACCAGAACTTAAGCTCGGTCTCACCGTTGTTCATGTTCTCAACTACCCAATCCTTGGAGTAGTCGAAGCGAGCGGCGTAAGCCTCCTCGTAAAGAACCTCACCGTCGATCTTGATGATACGGGAGGTGAACATACCGGGAAGGTCATCCTGCTTATAGCGGGATGCGATGGTGTACCAGCCGGTCTTCTCTACCTCGAACTCGTAGGATACCCACTGACCTGCGGTCTTGTAGGTCTCCTTACCGCCGATGGTGTTAAGGGGCTGTGCATCATGCTTCTGGGGAGCGGTGAGAGCGGAGGTGCGGTCGTTTACGGGGTAGATAGCATCGTCGGAGAACTTAAGGGGCTTCTCGGCGGCGATATACACCGTTTCTGCGCCCGCGGAAGACTCGGAGGAGTTCACGGACTGAACGTACTGCTCGAGAGTGAGTGCTTCCTCAAGGGGGAAGATGGTGATGCTCTCGATAACAACGGGCTCTCTTACAGCGCGGAGGCTGAGGATATTTTCGCCCTTTTCAAGGCAGAACTGAAGGCCGCCGGCATAGTATCCGGAGCTATCCTCGAACACGAAATCGCGCCACTCGGGATTCATGTATGCGGCAGGGCGAATATCGTTGC
Source organism: Clostridia bacterium (assembly GCA_017382555.1). Classification (GTDB taxonomy): domain Bacteria; phylum Bacillota; class Clostridia; order Oscillospirales; family CAG-272; genus RUG12395. The sequence continues at coordinate 1,231 of JAFOAB010000346.1, read as the reverse complement.
CGTTGATGTCCTGACGGAACAGGGGCTCGCCTTCGCTTGTGCCGTATGCATAGGTCTTTTCACCTGCGATGTCCTCAAAGTAGGTGTTGGACCATACCTTAGACATGGAGATGATGCGCGCCTCATCGAAGAGCACCTTGCCGTTAACAAGGAACATACGCTCGATGGAAGCGGACTTACCCTCGTGCACCTTACCGTCCTTGTCGGTGTACTCTACAACGGGGTAATACTTAACGGAAACACCGTACTTGGCAGTCTCGGGAACCTTTACCTTCCAGGAAACCGTGCCGGTGTCGGGGAAAAACAGGGCTTTGCCTGTGCTGCCCTCGTAATTGCTGACGACCTCAACCTTTGCATTCGTCTCGGATGCAAGGTAATCGGCAGCATTTACGGTGACCGTCTTGGTCGCGATCGGTACGTTTGCATTCTTCTTAAGATACTCATCGTACGAGATCGCATTGAGAAGCTCCTTAAGCTCTGCGAGCGTTGTTCCGGTTCCAACCACAGGTTCATCTGCGGCAGCTACAGGAAGAACTAAGCAGCCCATAGCCATCAGAACGGCAAGCAGGAGCGAAAGCGCTTTGCTGAAACGGGGTTTTCTCATATTGCTTCCTCCAAAAAAATACCTTTGCCGGGGAGATCAACCGTCAAATAAACGCAAATATGACTGCCCGTCCGCCTCTCTTCACCCCGAAGAATGAAAAAAGCCCGGAAAGAACAGTCATCTTCTCCGAACAAATGCCCTCCCCGCCACTCGTGCGGTAGTGCGCCCGGATCGCGCACGGATTACGGCAATGCTGTTATTTGAAGCGCTTGCGCGCAGTTGATTTGTGTCTATTATATTAACATATTATGAACGAAATGTCAAGCGACAGATTAATTGCGCTTCGGACTTTTTTCGGGCTTTTTTTCATCTTTAATGAGAAGGCACGCGCGCAGGCGAGAACAAGTGCGGATTTTTGCGGCGTTTTTTGCCCATTTTCAGTCGTTTTTTCGGTTTTTCGCCCATATTGACCCTTTGACGAAAATCGCTTTTTGCCATTTGTGCATATTCAACAAAATTTGCGATTGATTTTTGACGTTATAGCATTTTGCACAAAACGAGCGTTTTTGCCTCTGCAAGAGAGAAAACGGAGGTCGCAAACGCGGCCTCCGACATATTACTATTACGTTTTTCCCATTACTTCTTCCGCATAACGAACAGCATGCATTGCATCGGCGCAATATCTGT
>JAFOAB010000345.1 GCA_017382555.1 Clostridia bacterium | reverse complement strand
CGGTGCGTATTACCTGGGGGTTGAGAAGCCCCGTAAGCAGAACAGCCTGGTCCTTAACGAAGGCAAGCACGTCGCTCATCATATCGCTTCCGCAGGCGGATCTTACCTCCCCGTCCAATTTGTCTGCTCCGCAAAGGATCTTCGCATCAAGCAGGGTTGCAATTTCACTGATCTTCATAATTTTATCCTTTCCTAACCGTCGGTAGGTTTTTAACGTAATTATTTGCTTGACTCGGCAATGTACCGAAGAAGCGCAGACGCCGCACCAAGCTCGCTGACAAGCGCATCGTCCACCGTTGCGGCACCGCCCGCACAGCCTATGCTTTCCGCCTGATGCGCATCACTGTTATATATCACAAGCGGATCCGCACACATATATTGGAGGTAATCCTCCTTACTTCCGCGGTCACGCATTTCATACACCTTGAAGCCCGCCTCAGCGGGAACGGTTCCGAATATCTCCACAGCGCCGTTTACCTTGCGGTCTATATGTGCGGGCAGGGCAACACCACCATAGCTCAAAACGATCTCACGCACATCGTTAAAGGCAATATCCGTATCTCCCGAAAGAAGATATTTCTCCTCACCGAGCACCTCATCCTCCTCGTCACAGACAAGCTGATTGCCGAAAAAGGCGGGATCGTTTTCCATTTTTATAAGCCGCTCGCTTACAAAGCGATCGAACTCCATAATTTTTTCAAGCTCATCGAAAAGGCACAGCACGTGTACGCCCTCAACCGTCGAAAGCTCCAGTCCACCGAGTGGGGAAAGCCCGTAAAACTCGGCCGCCTTAAAGAACGCGGGGCAATTTTTCGCAGAGTTGTGGTCTGTAAGTGCCGCTACGTCAAGCCCGCACAGCTTTGCGCTTCCCGCCACAAATGCGGGCGTAAGCACATCGTCACCACACGGGGAAAGACAGGAATGTATATGTAGATCGTATCTGAGCCGCATACAACCCTCCCGAGGACCTCGTTATTTCGCCGCCGACACTATCTCTGCCAGCACGTCGACAGCGGTCAAATAATTCCAGTAATGAACGTCAAGCACGTCAAGGCCCGTTTCCGCAGCCATGATGATCGTGTTATAGGAAACGTTGCGCATCGCACCGTACCGTCCGCCGAAATTGACGGCAAGATCAAAATACGGACGCTCGATTATCGTTTCTATCATTTTTACGCTTTTTTCGTTACGGATATAATAATGCAGGGCGTTTGTTACGTATGCCTCGGAGATTGCACCCTTTGCACGTGCGTTAAGCGCTTCTATGAGAATCGCCGACTCGGTTATATTTGCTCCGTCCGCGGGGATGAAGAAGAAGCACGCCTCACCCGCAGTGGGTGATACGTAGGTGCCCTGCTCTGCATTCAGCTTGGGCATCGGGACCGGCACAAGCATTCTGCCGGAATAATAAAGCCTTGCGAGATCGTTAAGGGTACCGACGTAGAAGACGCCCTTACCCATCATCAGCAGATCAAGCTGCAAAAGCTCCTCGGTGTCGGAAAGCTCTGTTTCGCTGTATGCAAGCTTTTCCTCTTCCGTAAGATAATATCCCCAATTTCCCGTGTAGCAGAGCGCGCGAATCGCCGCAACCGCCGCTTCGGGGCTTCCGACAGGGGAATATATGGCGGGCTGTCCGTCATTTTGATATATATATCTTATTCCGGTAGCCTCAAACAAATATTCTATCGCCTTACTTTTATCAAATGCGGAGGAGATTGCGTTTGCGCCCTTGTAGCTTCCGTCCTCCGCGTATTCGTACTGCTTTGCGTATTGAAGCAGTCTGTCAAGCGTCCAGACACCGCCCTCCACGTCGGCATAAATATCCGCATTCATGGCATCAAGCACGTCAAGATCCGCATAAACACAGCCAAAGACGTCGTAATCCACACACGCCTCGCCCGCAACGCCGTAAACTCTTCCGTTTACGGTTACGGATTCGGTTGCCAAGGGGTAATAATACTCGGCATCAAGATCCAAAAACGGCAGATCGGAAAGATCGGCAACAAGGCTTTCCGCAAAAAGCGAGCCTACCTCGCCCGACTGCGCGCAAAGTATATCCGCATAGTAAAGCCCTGCGGCACTTGATTCCAAAAATTCGGAGAGCATTTTTGCACGTGTGGTGCGCGTGATCACAAGCTCCGCACCGTACTTTTCGCTTACCTCGTTGAGTACCTCCCAGCGTGTCTTATCAAGCACCCTTGCAGTGCCGACGGGAAGGGGAACGTTGCTGTCCGAGGTTACGAGTATGAAGGTTTTGCCGCCCATATCGTAATCGAGCATCGAATCGAGCCTGTGCTTTGCCTCGTCGTTTGCGCTCACAGCTTCCTCCGCAGGGGGCGCCTCGGTTACCTGAGCGGCGGTCGTGACGTCGACCTGCACCGCATCCGTAGTCTCGACCGCGTCGGGCTTGTTTATAACTATAAGGCATGAAGAAAGGGACAGCATTACCGCACAAAGCATAAATGCGGCACACAACCGTTGTTTTAAGCTTGGCATTGCTATCCCTCCTATATTAAAATCTGTATCTTCTGTTCTTTCTTGCGCGGCTGCGGCGCACAGCGGCAGACGCGAATACGTATACCACCGTCAGCACTGCGGCACATATTGCCGTAGCACGGAAAAATCTGCTTTTCGAATACTCCTTTATAAGCTCCAAGGTATAAAGAAAGCTGTTACGTTCAACCTCGTCACCCGTGATAAGCTCCACAGAGCCTATCTGCTCGTCTCCGTAATATACGTTAAGATAACCGACAACAGCACCCTTCTCCACGGGAGCGGCAAGAGTATCCGCGCTCAGGCGAAGGCTTGTCGTTATGTCCTTATCCACGTCAATATCGGACGGCAGATAAACGGAAAGGCCGCTTTTCGGGTAAAGCATAACGTGGTCCACCGTTGCGGAAAGCGTAACGCCTATCTCGCATACGGGCTTTTCGGTATTTATAACGTCCGTATAGCCAAAGCCTTCTATGCCGTACTTCAGCAGATCGCTTACCGTGCGAAGGGCATAATCCGTGCCCGTTGTTGCATCCTCCGAGCCGCCGAGAGCAACGCAGATGTAGGTAAGTCCGCCCCTGCTTGCAACAGAGCAGCAGACGCTTCCGCCCTCATCGGTGGAGCCGTAGTTCATACCCCTTGCATATTCGTAAAAATACTTTGTTTCCTGATAACGGGAAACTATGTGGTTTCTGTTATATACGGTAAACTGATTGCTTTTGTTTGATGCGGGGAAAACGTATTTCGTAACGCTTGACATTTCAAGCAGCTTATCCTCTGCGGCAAACGCCATTGCAACCTTAAGCGTATCCTCCGCTGTCGTTACCATCTGCGGCACGTGCATTCCACCGGTGTTGAAGTACACGGTGTTTTCCATTCCTATCAGCCGTGCATAGGAATTCATTTCCTCAAGAAAGGCCGCCGTACTGCCGCTTACGATATGCGCAAGCACGTTTGCGCTGTCATTGGAGCCGCGCAGAAGCATTGCGTAAAACAGGCTTTCTATCTTCACCTGCTCGCCCGCAACAAGGCCGATGCGATATCCGTTTACTCCGTCAAGCATCTCGCGCGTGACGGTTACCGTTTCATCCATTCTGTCCGCAAGCGCACGGTATGCAACTACGGCAGTCATCATTTTAACTGTGGATGCGGGGTAAAGCTCCGCTCCCGCATTAAAGGAGCAAATTACCTTATCATTCTCCACGTTGTAAAGAATGAAGGCACGCACTCCGTTCACCTCGGGTGCGTCCGCGGCGTATACGGAGGGGATAAAGAAAATGAAAGAAAGCACGGCGCATAAAAAAGCCGCTATATAACGTATGCTTTTTTTCATCCGTGCTTCCCCCTATTAAATGTTTTCAGAGCAATATTTCCTTGCGGTCTCCATATCCGCAAGCACAGCGCTTCTAAGCTCATCGCCGTTTTCAAATTTCTTTTCGGGTCTTATAAAGTGCTTGAGCGCAACCGAAAGCGTTTTGCCGTACAGATCGCCCGAATAATCAAATATATGCGTTTCCGCTGTTATTACGTCGTTTCCGCCCGAAACGGTTGGGCGAACACCGACATTGGTAACGGCACCGTATTTTTTGCCGTCTATAATACAGCTTGAAGCGTAAACCCCTTTTTGCGGAACTGCCGCCCCGTCAAAAAAGTGCTGATTTACGGTGGGAAAGCCCCACTCTCTTCCAAGGCGCCTGCCGCCGATAACGGGTGCTGTAACCGTGTATTCCCTGCCGAGCATTTTTTCGGCAAGCTCCACGTTCCCCTTCGCAAGTGCGGCGCGTATCCCCGCTGAGCTTACGGACGTTCCGTCCCTTTGGACGTTTTCAACTATAATAGCTTCGATGCCTCGCTCGGCAAGAAGCCTTTTGAGCGTTTCGGCATTTCCGGCGGCACCGCGACCGAAGGTGAAGTTATAGCCGCAAACGGCAAGCCCACAGCCGCACTCCCCGATCAGGATACAGTCAACGAACTCCTCACAGGAAAGGGAGCATACGTCGGAAAATCCGTACAAAAACGCATACTCTATTCCGCACTCGTTCAAAAGCTCGCACTTTCTGTCAAACGGAACGATAAGCGGCTTACCCTTTACGGGGCAAGGCTTCCCCGCATCAGGCGGCGCAAAGGTCCACACGGCACATTTTTTGCCATCAGCCCTCTCTACAAGAGTGCGGAACAGCTCGGCATGGCCAATATGCACCCCGTCAAAGCATCCGAGCGCAATGGCAAACTCTCCCTTGCCCACAGAGGCGTCAGCCCCCGCAGGGCATCCGCACGCAGTAGATATAAGCATCCCCAATTCTCCGATTAAACGTTAAGATAGTAAGCCACAAGCACGTTGAGAAGCTCGTCCCTGTCGATCTTACGGATAAGG
>JAFOAB010000344.1 GCA_017382555.1 Clostridia bacterium | reverse complement strand
GATGATCTACCTCATCCCCACCTTCCACAACCCCTGCGGCACCTCCACCTCTCTTGAGAAGAGAAAGGCGATACTCGAGGTTGCAAAGAAGCACGGCGTTGTTATATTTGAGGATAATCCCTACGGCGAGCTGCGCTTCGAGGGCGAGGATATCCCCACCATCAAGTCCCTTGATGAGGACGGAATCGTTATCTACTGTTCCTCATTTTCCAAGATCCTTTCCGCAGGTATGCGCGTAGGCTTCGTTATTGCGGATAAGGAGATAATCTCCAAGATGACCGTTGCAAAGCAGAGCGAGGACGTGCACACCAACATCTTCTTCCAGATGCTGTGCCACAAGTATATGACGGAGTGTGATCTTGATGCGCATATCGAGAAGATACGCGGCATCTACAAGCACAAGACCTCCCTTATGCTTTCCTGCCTTGATAAGAATATGCCCGATTGCATTACCTATACCCGTCCGCAGGGCGGACTCTTCATTTGGTGCCGTCTGCCCGAGGGTGTGGATGACTGCACCGATTACATAAAGGCTTGTATGGCAAACAAGGTTGCCGTTGTTCCCGGATCTACCTTCAACTGCGATCCCGCAAAGACCTCCGGCGGCTTCAGACTTAATTACTCCACCCCCTCCGACGAGCAGATCGTGCTCGGCGTTGAGCGTATATCCAAGGCGGCGCGCGATATGTTCTGCCGCTGATGAAAGGACAGAAAAATGAACGAAGTAAATACCGAAGTTAAAAAGAAGATAGTTTACTCCGGCGTACAGCCCTCCGGTAATCTTACCATTGGTAACTACCTCGGAGCTATCAAAAATTTCTCCGCATTTTCCGACGAGCACGAGTGCTACTACTGTGTTGTCGATCTTCATTCCGTTACCGTGCATCAGGTGCCGGCGGAGCTGAGAAGACGCACCTATGAGACACTTGCGGTTTATATGGCGTGCGGTCTTGACCCGCAGAAGAACACCCTGTACGTGCAGAGCCACGTGCACGAGCACGCAGAGCTCGGCTGGCTGCTTGGCTGCAGCACGATGTTCGGTGAGCTGTCGAGAATGACACAGTTCAAGGACAAGAGCCGTAAGCACGCGGAAAATATAAACGCAGGACTTTTCACCTACCCCGTGCTTATGGCGGCGGATATCCTGCTTTATCAGACCGATATTGTGCCGATAGGCAGCGACCAGAAGCAGCATCTCGAGCTTGCGCGCGACATTGCAACGCGCTTCAACACCACCTACAGCGAGACGTTTAAGGTACCCGAGCCCTATATGGCAAAGAGCGGTGCAAGAATAATGTCTCTTGCCGAGCCTACGCAGAAGATGTCCAAGTCCGACACCAATCAGAACGCGGTCGTTTACATCCTTGATTCCAAGGACGATATCATCCGCAAGTTCCGCCGCGCGGTTACCGACAGCGGAAGCGAGATAGTGATGGGCGAGGGTAAGGACGGAATAAACAATCTTATCACCATTTACGGAGTGCTTTCCGGCAAGACCACCGCAGAGGTTGAGGCTGAGTTTGCGGGCAAGGGCTACGGCGATTTCAAGACCGCAGTAGGCGAGCTTTGTGCAGACGTGCTCCGCCCCGTTCAGGAGGAGTATGCACGTCTTATAGCGGATAAGAAGTATCTTGAAGAAGTTATGAAGATGGGTGCGGATAGAGCTTCCTACGCAGCGCGCCGCACACTTTCCAAGGTAAAGCGTAAGATGGGCTTTACCGATATTTCCCGTTAACGGAGGCTTATATGATAAGCAGTGAATGGATATACGCGATAGTGTCCGTGCTTTGCGCGGCACTGCTCGCCTTTTCCGCCACACCCGCTGTGCGTGTGCTTGCGTTTAAAATAAACGCAATAGACCGCGCAAAGGACGGCAGAAGAATGCATAAGGAGCCGATACCGCGTATAGGCGGCCTTGCGATGTTTTTCGGCTTTTTCGTTGCAACTCTCGTTTTCTGCGATATAACGAAGGATCTCATTGCCGTTTGGACGGGCGGCTTTGTGCTCGTTTTGCTCGGCATTCTGGACGACATTCATAATTTGAAGCCGTGGATGAAGGCGATCGTGCAGTTTGCGGTTGCATTTATACCCGTCTCCCAGGGAATGCAGATAAGCTTCCTCTATCTTTTCGATAATATGGTGCTGCTCGGCAAATGGAGCATCCCCGTTACGGTTCTTTGGATAGTGCTTGTCACCAATGCCGTAAATCTTATCGATGGGCTTGACGGACTTGCGTGCGGCGTTTCCACGATATGCGCGATATCCCTTACCGTGGTTATGCTTCTCGGCGGCAACCCCTACTACGCGCTTCTCACCGCTATTCTTGCGGGCAGCTGTGCGGGATTTTTGCCGTTCAACGCAAACCCCGCAAAGATAATTATGGGCGATACGGGTGCGCTGTTCCTCGGCTATACGCTTTCCGTGCTTTCCGTCGGCGGCGTATTCAAGATGGATGCGGTGCTTGCCTTCCTTATTCCGCTTGCAATTTTCGGACTTCCGCTTTTTGATACGACCTTTGCTATTATACGCCGTGTTGCCCACGGTAAAAGCCCCTTTGCGGCGGACAGAGGGCATCTGCATCACAGACTGATAGATATGGGCTTTGGCCACAAGCAGAGCGTAAGAATCCTTTATTCCATCAGCGGTACTCTCGGTATTGCGGCGGTGCTTCTTTTGGAATCCTCGTTTATCCCCGCCATCACGCTTGTTGTTGCCGACCTCGGTCTTTACATGGCGCTTTATTTCATAATGAGAAACGGCGAGCTGAGAAAGCTTACGGGACTTGAAAATATCGACATCCATCCGGATGATATTCAATCACCGAACGAAGGTAAATAAGGAAAGCTGTTATGGATATAAACAAACGCAGCAAGCTCAATTTTTCCGTTATATTGCTTGCCCTGTTTCTTGCGGTGGCGCTTGGTCTTGCCGTGTACGGGCTTTACAGACTCGGTCTTGTACAGCTGCCCGCACTGCGATTTGAGGATGCTATGCCGTCAGGAGACAGCGAGGAGATCGAAAAGCTGATAGAAAGCCTTGCAAATTCCGAGCAAATCGGGGAATTGGACTATCGAATGCTTGATTCCTCCGTTGTTATCGACGTGCTTGCGACGGGAAGAGCGAGCAACACCTATCTGCACGAATACACCGTTACCTACTCGGATGCGGAAAAGGGAACCACGGAATTCAGCGTGCTGCGCAAGAATGCGGATTTCCATCTGCTTGAATTTAAGGATGGAAAAATAGTGCGCGAGGTGCTGTGTGTCGAGGGTAATGCGGACATATTTGATGCAAGATTGAATCAAAGGGGCACGCTTGCGGGTGTTTCGGGAGATTTTTTTGAGATCAACTCCGGAAGCATCAGCGCGATAGACATTATAAACTTTGTTATTAACTTCCACAGGGGCACCCCCGATTCGTGGAAGCTTGGAATGGTGAACGATTGCGTTATCGAGGCGGTGCGTGAGGAAAGCGTCAGCATGGCGCGCATAACGCTCACGTATTCCGACCACACGGACGTGTATTTGCTTGATATTGACGGCGGTCTCCTCTATTCCTACGAAAGCTACGTGGAGGGTGTCAGGGTTGTCAGTATGAAGACAACAAAATTTTCTTACGATATAGAAGGGCTGGAGCTTGCCTCCGTCTTGAATTAATTTTTTTAAGGAGTTTTTAAAATGAAAGCAGTTGTTTCGGTTATTGGTAAGGACAGTATCGGTATTATCGCCTCCGTCAGCGGATGCTGTGCGGAGTTCGGCGCAAATATCACCGAGATCACACAAAGCGTTCTTGATGAGTATTTTGCGATGATTATGATTGTAGATATTTCCAAGATGAACAAGCCCTTCTCCGACTTTGTAGACGCTATGGCGGAGCTTGGCAAGAAGAGCGGCCTTGAGATCCGCGCAATGCACCAGGACATCTTTGACGCAATGCACAGAATATGAGGTAAACGATGCTTAACACCAGAGACATACTTGAAACGATAAATATGATAAGGGAGGAAAACCTCGACGTAAGAACCGTTACTGCGGGTATTTCTCTCTTCGATTGCGTAGCGGACGATAACAAGCGTCTGTGCGAGAAGATCTACGATAAGATCACCAAAACGGCGGAGAACCTTGTTCCCGTTGCCTCCTCTATTGAAAAGGAGATAGGCATTCCGATAGTAAACAAGCGTATTTCCGTTACCCCCATCTCCCTTGTATGCGGCAACGCAACTCCCGACGATTGTGTGGAGATAGCACGCACGCTTGACCGCGCGGCGGCAACCGTTGGCGTTAACTTCATCGGCGGCTACGGCGCGCTTGTGCAGAAGGGAATGACCAAGGGCAGCGAGGCTCTTATCGACTCCATTCCCGATGCGCTTGCGGAAACGAACATCGTTTGCTCCTCCGTAAACGTAGCCTCCACCAAGGCGGGCATCAATATGGATGCCGTTGCCAAGATGGGTCGTATAATTAAGGAAACAGCGGCAAAGACCGCGGATAGAGATGCAATCGGCTGCGCTAAGCTCGTTGTGTTTGCAAACGTGCCCGAGGATAACCCGTTTATGGCGGGTGCTTTCCACGGCATAGGTGAAAGCGATTGCGCCATCAACGTCGGCGTTTCCGGCCCCGGTGTTGTTGCAAAGGCTATCGAGCGTGCGGGCAACGTAAGCTTTGGTGAGCTCAGCGACGTTATAAAGAAGACCGCGTTTAAGATCACCCGTGTTGGTCAGCTCGTTGCATACGAGGCATCCAAGCGCCTCGGCATTCCGTACGGAATAGTTGACCTCTCCCTCGCACCCACACCCGCAATCGGCGATAGCGTTGCGCATATCCTTGAGGCAATGGGTCTTGAGGTTTGCGGAACACACGGCACCACCGCCGCGCTTATGATGCTGAACGATGCGGTAAAGAAGGGCGGCGTTATGGCTTCCTCCCACGTTGGCGGACTTTCCGGTGCGTTCATTCCCGTTTCCGAGGATGCGGGTATGATACACGCGGCGGAGATTGGCGAGCTTTCTATTGAAAAGCTGGAGGCGATGACTGCGGTTTGCTCTGTTGGTCTTGATATGATCGCGATTCCCGGCGATACCACTGCGGAGACCATTTCCGCGCTTATTGCGGATGAGATCGCTATCGGCGTTGCAAACACCAAGACGACCGCAGTGCGTGTAATTCCCGCACCCGGTAAGACGGTTGGCGATTCCGTGGAATTCGGCGGACTTCTCGGCTACGCGCCCATTATGCCCCTCCGCACCCCCTCCTCCGCGGCATTCATCGCCCGCGGCGGACGTATCCCCGCGCCGATACATAGCTTGAAGAACTAATATAAAAGGGGCGGTCGGATACTGACCGCCCCTGCGCCTTGTAATCAGGTAAAACGGAGTTATAGAGATGAAAAAATACGTAATCGGAATAGACTTCGGCACGCTTTCGGGGCGGTGTGTTTTGGTGGATGTCGAAAGCGGAGCGGAGGTTGCGGAATCCGTGCTTGAATATGCGCACGGTGTGATGGACGAGCGCCTGCCATCGGGAAGGGCGCTGCCCAAGCATTACGCGCTACAGCATCCGCAGGACTACCTTGACGTTTTGCGCTTTACGGTGCGCGACGTGCTTTCAAGGGCGAAGGTATCGCGTGATGCGGTCGTTGGAATGGGTATTGACTTCACATCCTGCACCGTTTTACCTATTGACAAGGACGGAGTGCCGCTTTGCTTTAAAGAAAAATACAAGGACGAGCCACATGCATACGTTAAGCTGTGGAAGCACCATTCCGCGCAGTCGGAGGCGGACGAGATAACCGCCCTCGCCGAGGAGCGCGGCGAGCCGTGGCTTGACGCTTACGGCAGAAAAATATCCTCCGAGTGGGCACTGCCAAAGCTGCTTGAGATTTTAAGAGAGGCTCCCGAGGTTTATAATGATACCGAGCGCTTCGTGGAGGCGGCGGACTGGCTTTCCCTTATGCTGACGGGCAAGGAGAGCCACAGCGCTGTTTTTGCGGGCTACAAGGCGCTTTGGAGCGACGGGGGATACCCCTCAAACGAGTTTATGGTCGCCTTGGATAAGTGCCTTGACGGAGTTGTCGGTACTAAAATTTCCGAAAACGTGCTTGCGATGGATAATATCGCGGGCGTGCTGAACGATAGCGGCGCGGAGCTTACCGGACTGAATGCCGGCACTTCGCTTGCATTGCCTATGATAGACGCACATGCGGCAATGCCCGCGGCAGGCTGTACCGAGGATGGGGATCTTATTCTCATCGTTGGCACTTCAAGCTGTCAGATTCTTAACTCCGTACGCAAAAAAAGCGTGGAGGGCATCTGCGGATACGTAAAGGACGGCGTGATTCCCGGCTTTTACACCTACGAGGCGGGTCAGCCTGCGGTGGGGGACGTTTTTGATTGGTTTGTTAAAAATTGCGTGCCCGCGGCATACACCGACGAGGCGGCAAAAAGAGGAATTTCCATCCACAAGCTTCTGCGCGAAAGGGCAAGCAAGCTGAAGGTAGGGCAAAGCGGACTGCTTGCGCTTGATTGGCTGAACGGAAATCGCTCCGTTTTGGTCGATTCGGAGCTTAGCGGTATGATATTGGGGCTTACCCTACGCACAAGACCCGAGGAGATATACCGCGCGCTTATTGAGGCAACTGCGTTCGGCACGCGAATGATACTTGAGCAGTACGAGCATAACGGCATCGAGATAAAGCGCGTATGCGCGGCAGGCGGCATTGCGCAAAAGGATGAAATGATGATGCAGATATATGCAGACGTGCTTGGTAAGGAGATAAGCATCGCCGCATCCGCACAGGCGGGTGCGCTGGGAAGTGCGATATACGCGGCGGTTGCCGCAGGCGTGTATCCGAGCGTTTCGGCGGCCGCGAGAGCACTTGCAAAAAAGCCTGTTAGGGTATATACACCGAATTCCGATGACGGAAAGGCGTACAATGCGCTTTATGCGGAGTATAAAAGACTGCACGATTATT
>JAFOAB010000343.1 GCA_017382555.1 Clostridia bacterium | reverse complement strand
ATCTTGTAGTAGGTATCGGTCTTGGTGGTGGTAAGAACCTTTTCGGTTATGGTGAGCGTTGCGCCTGCGGCGACAACTATCTTTTCCGCGCCGTGCTCGGAGTGAAGAATGATGTCGTCAAGCGTAACGTCGCTGGAGATGGTAAGAACCGCGCCCTTCTTCATTTTGATAACGCCGGATGCGGGGTTAGCGGTGGGTTCGGGATTTTTGAAGTCATCTCCGTCATATACCGCGGTAATTACGGTGGGGGCTGTTGCCTTCCACGTGTAGCTGTTGCCGAAGTACATCTTTTCCGCAACTACAACGGTACCGCCGTTTTTGACGATGGAGAATACGCCCCTGCCGCTTGCACCGCCGATGGTCTTTTTTGCGGTTATGGGGCTCAGACCGTCGTCTGTGTCATTACCTGTGTTATAGGCGATAAAGCCTACAGGCTCGTCCGCAAATACCGTAGCGGGAAGAGCGGAGAAGATAAGAAGTGCCGCAAAAAGTATGCAAATAATCTTTTTCATTATTCTTTGCCTCCTATCTTTTCAAGTATTGCCGCAACGTCGCCCATACCGAGAGAGCCGTTTGCGTCAACGTCGTAATATCCGCTGTATTCGGTGCCGTTTATCTTTTCCTGAACAAGCTTTGCATCCTCAATATCAACAACTCCGTCACGGTTAACGTCATAGCGGTATTTGTTGGAGGGCATAGGCTGGGGGGTGTTGGAGGGGCCGCGAACAGTGAGAATGTCGGGACCGCCGTCGGGATCGGGAACGAACTCAACAAGGTCAATGCAGACCTCGCGCTTGCCTATCGCGCCTACCTCCTCGTGGCGGTGATATACCATGTATACCTCCTCGCCGTCGGGAGATTGGATCATAAGAGCATCACCGGGGCCGTCAACCTCGTAGTTCCAGTTAAGAATGGGGTTAACCTCGCACTTTTCGTAGGGGCCGAGAGGGTTTTTGGATACCGCAACCGCCTCGCCGTAATGACGGGAGTAGGAGCCGGTAGCGTAAATGAGGTAGTAGTAGCCGTTGTGCTTCCAAACAAATCCACCCTCAACAAGACGCATTGCGCCGTCGTTATCCCACTCTCTGTCGGGAATAACAACTCTGGTTGCGGTTCCCGGCTTTGCTGTAACAACGCCGTCATTCATAACGACCTCTTCAAACCAAATGGTTCCGCCCGCATCGTAACGGGAGAAGGACATATATGTCTTTCCGTCATAGCCAACGAAGGGGTGTCCGTCAATCTCCTCGGAAACAGAGGGGTTGATGGCAACAAGAGGACCGTCATGAGTGAAGGGGCCGTAGGGAGAATCGGAGGATGCGTAGTAAACTCTTCTTGTATCGTCCGAGCCAACCTTCTTTGCCGCAAAGAAGAGGTAGAACAGTCCGTCACTTTCGTTGTAGAAGACGTTCGGCGACCATGCGGTGTTGCCGTTAACGTTGCTGTAAACGAGGGGATCCCAGGTGAAGATGCAGTTTCTCTTTGTAAAGTGAACGAGGTCGGGGGAGGTGTATACGTAGAAAATGCTGTTGCCGTCATTACCGCCGTAAATGTAGAGGTAATACGTACCCTCGTAGAAGAGCATATCGGGGTCGGCACCGACTATCAGGTGGTTGGAGTAGGTTGCCTCTGCAAGGGTAACGGTGCTTTCACCCGTGGATGCAAGCTGCATTTGACCGCCATCGATCCACATACCTATCTTACCGTCAAGGCCGTCAAGCGCATGCTCGAACTTGGGGAATGCTTCATCGCCCTGGTAAAGGTTATCGTAATAAGCGGAAAGAATGCCATCGTGTACGTCGATGATAAGATCGCAGAAGCCCTCGCGTATCTTTGCGGACTTTTTGTTAAGCACGGTGAAAACACCGTTCTCGATATTATAAAGGGTGATCTCCTGCTCGGTCTCGTCAAGCTCGATCGCATAGCCGTTGCTTGCGTCCTTCATTCCGAAGTAAAGTCTGGAGATGTTTTTGTTGGCAACGGATACCTTAATGCGGTATTCGCCGGTGTAGGTGGTCTCGGAGAGCATTGCGCCCGCACCGCTTGCAACACCGTCGGTAACGGTTATGCCGACGGATTTAAACTCGGTGTCGCCCATCTTAACGGTGTCGGTAAGGGTGGGGATAACGTCGTCTCTGATAATGGTTACCTTGAAGTTATCAAAGGTACCGCCGTTTGCACAGCTGATAAAAAGACCGGTGGTGGAGGTAAGGGTGTTGTATATATCCTTTTCTGCGTCACCGGGCTCGTAACGGAATTCCTGATAAAGGGTGTTGCCGTCAAGGGAGGTGATGCGGAAGGTGAATGCGCCCTTGTATACCTTAACGGACATATGGCAGTTTCCGTCCGGTACGGGGGTGGATGCGGGTGCAAACTTGTCCGCAAGTCCCTTTTCGTCAAAATACATTATCTGCGTGGTCTTGCCGTTGTTTGCTGTGGTGCAAACGTAGCCGGAGAAGAGCGCAGGCTGCTTCGCGAGGGTTGCATTCGTAGCGCCGATAAGTATGCCGCCCAGATTGTTAAAGCCGATGCAGTCAACCTCAACCATATAGTCGGATTTTTTAAATTCGTCGGGAAGCTTGTATGTGATCTGTGCGGTGTCGGCAGAGTCGCCGGACGCCTTAAGAGCGCCGTTTGACACTCTCATATTACCGCGTACGGTAAAATCCGAAAGATCGTTATCGGAGAAATCGTTCTCGTAAAGAACGAAATCGTTTTGAAACAAGTCGGCGGAGGGGTATACGATCTGCTCCACCGGTTCCGTCGTGGTTGCCTCGGTTGCAAGTGCAAAAACCTACAAATATATTGTGGGAAAATTGTAACATCGTGATTCGATATATTGTCAAACGGTTAATTTGAAAAGCAAAAAATCGCAAAAATCTCCTTTTATGTTGCATAATGCGTTTTTGTGTGCTAAAATTTCATGCAATCGATCCGAAAGGTGTGCTATGAAAAAACAGAATGACCTTGCCCTTCGTATGGTGCAGGGATATCTGCCAAAGGAAATATTGCTCTTTAGCCTGCCCTTGATGCTTTCAAATCTTTTGCAGGTTCTTTTCAATATGGCGGATATTGCAGTTGTGGGACGTTATTCCGGTCCTCTTGCGCTCGGTGCGGTGGGAAGCACCGCTACGGCGGTAACGCTTTTTACGGGTGTTCTTATCGGTGTCGGCGGTGGTATAAACGTGCTTGTTGCCCGCTATTGCGGTGCGGGAGAAATGCAAAAAATGCGGCGCACCGTTCACAGCTCGTTTCTCATCTCGCTTTCTATCGGTATGCTTTTCCTGCTGTTCGGTATTTTCGGCTCGCGTCCGCTTTTGGAGCTGCTTAATACAAAGGATGAGCTTATCGAGGGTGCATCCCTTTATATGCGGCTTTATTTCTTGGGTATGCCTGCGCTTGCCCTATACAATTTCGATAGCGCCGTATACGGTGCGGTCGGCGATACGAAAAAGCCGATGTACTATATGCTTCTTGCAGGAGCTGTCAACGTTACGCTGAATATCTTCTTCGTGACGGTGCTTGAAATGGGGGTTGCAGGTGTTGCGCTTGCCAGCGTAATAGCGCAATATTTGTCTGCAATTCTTGTTATTGCAGCCTTGATGAAAAGCAGAGAGACGTTCTCTGTTTCGCTTCGCGAGGTGCGCTTTTACGGCAATATAGGGCTTGACATAATCAAGCTTGGAATTCCCTCTGGAATGCAAAACGGCATTTTTTATCTCGCCAACCTGTTCATTCAAGCGGCGGTCAATACCTTTGACACCGTTATGGTTGCGGGAAATTCTGCTGCGGTGAACTCGGACGGACTCGTTTTTGACCTTATGACGGCGATATATACGGCTTGCGGCAGCTTTATGGGGCAGAACTTCGGTGCAGGGAAGTACGATCGTGTCAAACGCTCGTATCTTGTCAGCCTTGCCTATTCCGTCGGCGTCGGCGCTTTTGTCGGCGGAGGACTTGTTCTTTTGGGACCGCAATTTTTGTCTTTGTTTACTGACGATCCGGAGGTCGTGCGCGCGGGTATGTACCGCCTGACGATTATGGGACTCGGTTATTGGATATCCGCCTTTATGGACTGTGCCATCGCCGCCTCTCGTGGGCTTGGCAAAAGCGTTGTGCCCACAGTTATCGTTTTTCTCGGCTCCTGCGTGTTCCGTATCATCTGGATCGAAACTGTATTTGCCCATTACGGTACCGTGCCGTCGCTTTACCTTCTCTACATATTCTCGTGGACAATTACCGCGATAATGGAGAACGTTTATTTCGTTTACGTGTATAAAAGGGCTGTTCGCACTGCGGGAGGTTTATTAAATGCTTGACGATTCAAAATATCGCTCGCCGTATTACGGGCTGTGGCTTGCTTTGCTCATAATGGTGGTCATTCCGTTCGTTTTTTATGGAATTTTTTACGGGCTGTTTGCAAAATATCAGCACGAATCTCGAGCCGTTAACGAAGCGTGTGCACGCGCCTGCGGCTTTGGTGTCGGTGCTGTTTTTGATCTCTCTTTGTTCGTTGCGGGCACGTTTGCACCCCATTTTGCCGCTGTGTTGAAGCGTATTTTCGGTTTTTTCGGCAATTTAAAGGTGTCCGTCGGCTTTGCGATCAAATGCTATTTTGAGGATATAAAAAGTGACGGCGCGGTGTTTTTGATCGTGCTTTCGGTAACGGCTCTCACCGCCTACGCGGCGTATACCGGGGTGCGTGATTTTATTTCGCTTTGGATATCTTGAAATTTGGGAGGTGATTGCCTGTTATGGCAAGCACCTCCTGTATTTTTTTTACTTTTTATACTTTACTTTTGAGATTCTATATTGTAAAATATTTGAGATTAGTAATATTTGAGTTTAGAATACCATTGTTTATGTTGGCGGCATTGCCGCGAAAGGATGGATTATGAGTGTTGCTGAAAGAAAAATCCCATTTAGCCCGCCCGATATCGGTGAGCTTGAGATAAATGAGGTTGCGGAGGCGCTTCGCTCCGGTTGGATAACCACGGGGCCGCGCACAAAGCAGCTTGAAAAAAATATTGCGGAATGGATAGGCGTGGAGAGATGCGTTTGCCTTAACTCGCAGACCGCGTGTGCGGAGATGGCGCTTCGCTTGCTCGGCATTGGTGCGGGTGATGAGGTCATTACCTCCGCGTATACGTATACCGCATCTGCATCCGTTATCGATCACGTCGGTGCTAAGATCGTGCTTGTGGATACCGCTCCCGACAGCCTTGAGATGGATTACGATGCGCTTGAGACGGCAATTACGGATAGGACCAAGGCGATAATCCCCGTTGACCTTGCCGGTATCCCCTGTGACTATAACAGGATATTTGATATCGCAGAGCGTAAAAAGAATCTCTTTAGGCCGAACGGCGACATTCAGTCCGCACTCGGCAGAATTGCAATTATGGCTGATACTGCGCACGCATTCGGCGCAAAATGGCATGGAACGATGGTTGGGGCCGTTGCGGATTTTTCCTCCTTCAGCTTCCATGCGGTAAAGAATTTTACGACCGCAGAGGGCGGTGCGCTTACCTGGCGCAATATTGACGGCATATCCAACGAGGATATATACAAAAGGCTTCAGCTTCTTTCACTCCACGGTCAATCCAAGGACGCGCTTGCAAAAACCAAGCTCGGTGCTTGGGAGTACGATATCGTCGGCACCTACTATAAGTGCAATATGACCGACGTTGCCGCCGCTATCGGTCTTAAGCAGTTCGAAAGATATCCCGAGATGCTTATGCGCAGAAAAGAGATCATCGAAAAGTACGATTCGGTACTAAAGCCGCTCGGTATCGAAACACTTGAGCATTATACAGACAGGCTTGAATCCTCGGGCCATTTGTATCTCACGCGCGTTCCGGGCGTAACCGAGGCACAGCGCAACGAGATCATCATAAAAATGGCAGAGCGGGGAATTGCCTGCAACGTGCACTATAAGCCCCTGCCCATGCATACCGCATACAAAAATCTCGGATTTGACATAAAGGATTACCCCAATGCTTACGCGCATTACGCAAACGAGATAACCCTACCGCT
>JAFOAB010000342.1 GCA_017382555.1 Clostridia bacterium | reverse complement strand
CTTGGTTTGAGCGCGTGGGAGACCTTGATTTGTGTGGGAGACTCAGTTTTTGTAATTGCCGTTGTGCAAGATTGACAATAGTTTAACAGAAAAATTGTGCATATATACACATTGAAATGCTAACTATTTTATGGTAAAATATGTAGTATAAAATACAAAAATATTTTATTATTATTTTTATAAAGGAGAAAACAAATGAAAAGAACATCCAGATTGTTGGCGATTCTTCTCAGCCTTTGCGTTTTGTTCGCGGCTGTTGCGACCTTTGCCCTTGCGGCAGAGACCTCGCCGCTTGACGCGTCTCAGTACGGTGAAGGCATTAAGATGGTCGCCTTAAATTCTGAAGGATTAAATTCCAAGTATTTAGGAGGCAACGCCAATGCATCCTATAATTTCGAAAGCATAACGGGTGACGGCAATACCTATACGAAGCTTACGAGAAAGCCTCTTACGTATGCTCAGATGACCGCATCTAAAATGTTTGAGAAGCCCAATAGGGAGGAGCAGTTTGCTAACGGATTCCAGGGCATAGGCGCAGGCGCAACCGCAACCGAGCTTAAAAACTTCGATTATCTCGTATGGTCGGTTGACTTTATGAGCGAAGCGGTCGGTGAAAACGGCAAGCTCAATTACCTTGACGAGTCTTGGTTTGGTACGTTTGGTAACGCTTATTACCGATACCACATCGTTAAGGACGCTGACGGCGATTGGTTTATGTCGTCTGACTCCGAGTATTCCTCGGATGACGCTCCTCTCGCAACCGAGCCCGGCGCATGGAATAACCTCACCGTTGTTATAAGCCGCGCAAACGGTAAGCAGTATGGCTTCGCAAACGGCAGAAGCTTTGCGGCGGTTAGCGCTCCCGCGGCGCTCAAGATCGACAGAATCGTATATAACGTTTGGCGTTCCTACGATATCTATAATACCGATTGGTCTATCTCCATTGACAACGTATCCTTCAATAGCTATGCTACGGGATATTCTTCGGGCAATAAGTACGGTCTTGACGACTACTTCGCAAACGCGGATCTTACCAAGTATATTTCGGATTGCGAGGACGTGGTTTATAACTCGGGATACAAGCTTCCCTCCGCACCCGCTGTGGCTGAGTATACCGTAACCGATGACGGCGTATCCAAGACCTACACAAGTCATTCCGCGGTTGCAAGGCTTATCCCCGATCTTGGTGCAGGCGATGAGATCATCTCTGAGGTAAAGCTTGATACTCTTCTTGATGCGGCAGGTCGCTCCTACGTAAAGGCGGAGACCGCATCTCACTCCATTATTTATACCATTACCGGTGCGGCACCCGCAGCTTCGGATGATATAACCAAGGGTACCATCACCTTCTTTAACGGCGGCGGAACCACCAGCGCCTTCGAGTATTACTACGAGGAAGCGCCCGCGAATCTTGTCACAGGCACGATGGTTTCTAAGGATTTCTTCGGAGTAAGGAACGGCACTGCATTCACGGGTAATAAGTCCAACACTAACTACAACTTCTTCCTTGCTCCCAGCGGAAAAACCGATAAAACATCATACCCCACGAGCGCTGACTATAAGTACGT
>JAFOAB010000028.1 GCA_017382555.1 Clostridia bacterium | reverse complement strand
GCAATTCAGCTTCACATCAGTAAAATAGTTTGGAACGAGGCCGGTTGGCCTGTTACGGCACTTTCCGCAAACCTTTTTGGAGAGCTTGCCGAAAAGTAATAAAAAGATCAGAGGAGAATTATGAAAAGGATATTTGCTATTGCAGCATTTCTTCTTTTGACCGCGTGTATTTTATCAGCATGTAACGGTGATACCCCTTCCGTTACCGACCAGCCGATTGGCGAGGTAACAACCGATGCTCCCGTAACCGATGCGCCCGCTTCGGACGATAAGGTGGTAATTGAGGAGGGAGCGTATTACAGCTTCAGTACAGAGGATCTCTTCTGTATAGGCGGTGAGACGTTCGGTACCGTATCTGGCGAGAACGTCGGCGTTCGCGGATACAGAAAGAATCTCGACCAGCTTTGGTACTTTACAAAGCTTGATGACGGCACCTATTATGTACAGAACGCATCCTCCGGACTTTATCTTTCCGTTCGCCTTAAGTCGGAGAATGATAATGCCCCCATCGTTCTCTCTCTCCAAACCGATAACCATGGACAGCGTTGGACGGTAGAGAAGAGCGGAGACGGTGTTGTGCTGCACTGTGTTGAAACAGATTCCTACATCGCTATCAAGACGCCTAACGAGGCATCTGTTGCGGTGCAGAAGCTTAGCAATGCCGACGCAACCGCTTGGAAGATGAAAAAGGAGCTTGACGCAGGCACCGAGCTTCCCGAGATCCTTCGTCTCGAGGGTGACTATATGGCACCTGCAAGCTGCCCCGAAATCATTAAGTATAACGGCGCTTACTACAATATTAATATGACCGGCGGAATGAAGATCAAGATGTCTACCGACCTCATCACCTGGAAGAACGTTGGTACGGTCTTTGCCACCAAGCCCTCTTGGATAAAGGCTGAAATCGGCTCCGATTCCATCTGGGCACCCGGATTCTATATGGTTGGCGGAAAGCTTCGTATTTATTACTGTGCTTCCTCCTCCGGCTCTCGTGATTCTCTTATCGGACTTGTTGACTGCAACAATCCCCGTGGCGGCTACGTTGACAGAGGAATGGTAATTCGTTCCTATGCAAAGGGAACTGCGGAGGAAACCCCGTATAACTGCATTGACCCCAACATTTTCGTTGATGACGACGGACAGACCTATCTTATCTGGGGTTCTTATGCCGAGGGCATATATATGCGCCGCATAGACGAGAATACCGGTAAGTTCATTGAAGGCGATAACGAAATGTGGAAGCTTGCTGATGCTCCCGACGGTATGGAGGCTCCGTATCTCGTTAAGCGCGGAGATTACTACTATCTCTTCGTTGCTATGGGCAATATGTCTAAGAACGAAAACTACCATTGGGCAGTAGGCAGAAGTGAGAGCCTCTTCGGTCCCTTCGTTGATAAAAAGGGAAGATCTATGCTTGAGGGCTACACCTTTGCACTGACAGAGTACAAGCCCGGTGT
Organism: Clostridia bacterium; assembly: GCA_017382555.1. Classification (GTDB taxonomy): domain Bacteria; phylum Bacillota; class Clostridia; order Oscillospirales; family CAG-272; genus RUG12395. The sequence goes on along the minus strand of JAFOAB010000028.1, from coordinate 4,903 downwards.
ACAGGCTACCGCACATGCACAGCCCTTCCTTGATGATGACGGAACCTGGTATATGGTATCCGAGATGTGGATGGACCGCTCCGATCCCGATAAAAAGATCCAGCTCCACATAAGCAAAATGGTATGGAATGACGAGGGATGGCCCGTAACCGCCCTTGCTACCAATCTCGTTGACGAGATACTCGGCAAAAAGTAATACCGTACAACTTTCAGCATAACGGAGGAAAACGTGATGTGCCGGACAAAACTTGAAAAAGCAGCGGTTTATTCCTTTGTAAATGATGCTTACCTCGGTATAGGTGGCAAGACGTTTGGTACCATTGTCGGTGAAGCGGCGGAGCTTCGCGCCTTCAAGGGCGATCTCGACCAACTTTTTTGCGTAGCGGAAAACGGCAACGGTAAGTATAAGCTTGAAAATATGTCAAGCGGACTTTATCTCTCCGTAAGCGGGGATGCCCCCGTTCTTACCACCGAATCCGATGCCGACGCGCAGGATTGGGAGGTATATGAGGATGGCGGCAGGCACGCCCTTTGCTGTAACGGCAAATGGCTTGCGTGCGAGGAGCTTGACGGATGCTTAAAGCTTGCCTTGACAACGGAGCAGAGCGGCGCAATGCATTGCGCTATCAAAAAGCAGGCGGAGGCAAGTGCCGAGTTCCCGAGGATAATAAGGCTTGAGGGCGATTACGTTGGCGGCTCCAGCTGCCCCGAAATCGTCAAGCACGATGGGGTTTATTATAACTTCAATCAGTCCGGCGGCATCGTGATGAAAAGATCCGATGACCTTCGCAGCTGGACAAACGTCGGCTTTGTGTTCGACACTAAGCCCGAGTGGATCAAAAACGAGCTTGGCAACGATTCCATATGGGCGCCCGGCTGTTACAAGGTGGGCGACACTTGGCGCGTTTATTACGCATCATCCTCCCGCGGCTCGCAGAACTCCGTAATCGGTATGGCGTATGCCGATACTCCCGCTGGTCCCTTTACCGATGGGGGAATGGTTATCCGTTCCTTTACCGGTTACCCCTACAATTGCATCGATCCGTGTATCTTTACGGATGATGACGGACAGACGTACTTCATTTGGGGCTCCTACTGGACGGGCATATATATGCGCCGCCTTGATTCCAAAACGGGTATGCTTCTCGAGGGAAGCGACGAGCAATGGCATCTTGCCAAGGGATACAGACAGATGGAGGCGCCTTACCTTATCAAGAAGGACGGATACTACTATCTGTTCGTTGCGATGGGTAATCTTTCCAAAAACGAAAGCTATCATTGGACGGTGGGCAGAAGCGAAAGCCTTTTCGGACCTTACGTTGATAAGGACGGCAAGCCGATGCTTGAAAACAACACCTCGCGCTTGACGGAATATAAGCCCGGTGTGCAGGGTCTTGCGCATGCACATCCTTTCCTTGATGATGACGGACAGTGGTACCTTGTCGGCGAATGCTGGAAGGACAGAACCGATCCCAACCGCAGAGTACAGCTGCACGTAAGCACCTTGGTGTGGAATGATGCGGGCTGGCCCGTTACGGCGCTCTCCTCCAATTTGCTTGAAGAACTGGGGGGCAAGGCTTGATGATAAAGTTACTAAAAAGATTGACAGTATTTGCTGTACTTGCTATATTGGTTTTCGCGGTCATAGGCTGTACGGATACTCCCGATGAGGTCGTTCCCACCTATCCGCCCGATACTACCGATGAGGTGACGGATGAGATGGATGCCGAGATCATCGGTAAAAGGTTAGAGCTTGAAAGCGGATGCGTTTACTCCATAGTAAACGATTCGTATTACGGAATCGGCGGTGAGACCTTCGGTACCGTTGTGGGCGAGTTTGCCGATATGCGAGGTTTCCGAGGCGATCTTGACCAGCTTTTCCGCGCCGTGGATAACGGTGATGGAACCTATAAGCTTGAAAACCTTGCAACGGGGCTTTACCTCTCCGTTCGCGGTGCATCCGTGAAGGATGATGCAAAGCTTCTTCTTACCGTAAAATCCGGCGTTCACGCACAAAGCTGGACGGTTTATGAAAATAACGGCAAATACAATATCCGCTGTGCGGAAACGGGAACGTGGCTGACAAACGAAAAGCCCGATGATTTCTGCAAGCCGATAATGAAGATAAGTCAAGCCAAGGCGACACCTTGGAGCTTCAAAAAGCAGGCTGACGCCGATACGGAATTTCCGAAGATCTTGAGACTTGAGGGTGATTACGTCGGCTCATCCAGTTGCCCCGAAATAATCAAGCATAACGGCGTTTACTACAATTTCAATCAGTCGGGCGGCATAGTAATGAAAACGTCCACCGATCTTATAACCTGGAAAACGGTCGGAAGCGTTTTTAACACAAAGCCGTCTTGGATAAAAAAGGAGCTTGGAAGCGATTCCATTTGGGCACCCGGCTGCTATAAGGTTGGGGATACGTACCGCGTTTACTATGCGGCATCCTCTCTCGGCTCACAAAATTCCGTAATCGGAATGGCGTACGCCGATACCCCTGCAGGCCCCTTTAAGGATGGCGGAATGGTTATCCGTTCCTATACCGGCGATCCGTATAACTGCATTGACCCCTGTATCTTTACGGATGACGACGGACAGACCTATTTCATCTGGGGCTCCTATTGGACGGGCATTTATATGCGCCGCCTGGATCCCAATACCGGTCTGCTGCTTGAGGGAAGCGGCGAGCAGTGGCATCTTGCGCAGGGACAGGGGCAGATGGAGGCGCCTTACCTTATCAAAAAGGACGGATACTACTATCTGTTCGTTGCTATGGGTAACCTCTCTAAAAACGAAAGCTATCATTGGACGGTAGGCAGAAGCGAAAGCCTGTTCGGTCCTTATCTCGATAAAAACGGCAAGCCGATGCTGGAGGACAACGCATCGCGCCTCACCGCATATAAACCGGGTGTTCAGGGACTTGCACACGCGCATCCGTTTTTGGATGATGACGGACAGTGGTATATGGTAGGCGAATGCTGGCAGGACAGAAGCGACCCGAATCGCAAGGTACAGCTTCACATCAGCACAATCGTATGGAACGATAAGGGATGGCCCGTTACGGCGCTTTCCACCAATCTTATCGACGAGCTAAACGGTAAAAAATAAAAAATAATTTATATACAACTTCTATGGAGGAAAAATGAAAAAGGCAGTTTTACACACCGATAAGTATTTCGGCAGCACCGACATCGACAAGAGAGTATACGGCTCCTTTGCCGAGCATATGGGTCGTCTTGTTTACGGCGGTCTTTATCAGCCCGGTCACCCCACCGCTGATGAAAACGGCTTCCGTCAGGACGTTATCGATCTTGTTAAGGAGCAGGGAGTTACTACCGTAAGATATCCCGGCGGTAACTTCGTTTCCGCTTACAGATGGGAGGATACCGTAGGCCCCCGCGAGCTTCGTCCCGTTTGCACCGAGCCCGCTTGGAAGAGCCTTGAGTCTAACCAATTCGGTCTTAACGAGTTTATGACTTGGTGTAAGAAGACCAACATCGAGCCTATGATGGCAATAAACCTCGGTACCCGTGGCGCTGATGCGGCACGCGGAGTGCTTGAGTACTGTAACTTCAACGTTGGTAAGTACGCAGAGATGCGTAAGAGCCACGGCTATGCAGACCCCCACAACGTAAAGATGTGGTGCCTCGGTAACGAGATGGACGGTGTATGGCAGATCGGTCACCGCTCCGCTGACGAGTACGGCTCTATCGCCGTTCAGACCGGTAGACTTATGAAGCGCCTTGACCCTACCCTCGAGCTTATTGCTTGCGGTAGTGCGGGTGTTGTTGTTCCTACCTTCTGCGCTTGGGATGCTACCGTTATGGAGCATTGCTACGATACCGCAGACTACATCTCCGTACACACCTATTTTGATAACAGAAACAAGAATGAGCAGGATAGCGCAAACTTCATTGCCGCTTCCAACGCGCTCGATAATCAGATCAAGTCCGTTATCGCAACCGTTGACCACGTTCGTGCTAAGCTCAGAAAGAAGACATACGTAAACCTCTCCGTTGACGAGTGGAACGTTGTTTACAGACCTCACGGCAAGGTTCCGCCTCAGGAATGGACCTTCGCTCCTCACGAGATCGAGGACGTATATAACCTCGAGGATGCGCTTCTCGTTGCATCCCTTATGATGACCATGCTCCGCCACGCAGACCGTGTAAAGATCGCTTGCCAGGCTCAGCTTGTCAACGTTATCTCCCCCATTATGACCAGCGATAACGGTGTTTGGCGCCAGACCATCTACTATCCCTTCGCGGATATGAGCCGTTATGCAAGGGGCAGAGTGCTTCCCATGGCTGTTGAGTGCGAAAAGTACGAGGCAGGCATCTACGGCGATGCAAATTACATCGACGCCCTTCTCACCGAAACTCCCGAGGAGGAGACACTTGCTCTCTTCGTTGTAAACCGTGAGCTTCACGACAGCACCGAGATCACCCTTGACCTCCGTCAGTACGAGGGCTACAAGGTTGTTAGCCACAGCGTGCTTAACAGCGAGGGACTCCGCGACGTTAACACCGAGGCAGAGCCCAACAAGGTTGCTCCCCACGCAGGTAACGCAAAGGTTGAGGACGGCATCCTCACCGCAGTTCTTGAGAACCACTCCTACAACTGCATCGTTCTTAAGAAGGCGTAATTATTTAGATAACCTAATAAAACGAGCTGCCGCTTAGGCTCGTTCTCATAAGGATGTTTGAATAACCAAATTGTAGGGGAGGGGTCTCCCCTCCCGATAACATTCGATTTTAGAGATAAAATGGGAGGCGAAACGCCTCCCCTACAGATGCACCAACAAATTTCGGCAGAGGAGTTGTTTCCTCTGCCGATTTGTGTTATATAAATGATTTTGTTTTAGGCAACGGCGGCACCAAGGTACCGCCATACAAGTGGT